>NZ_WXEX01000011.1 GCF_009877435.1 Heliomicrobium gestii
TTAGATTATTAACGCTTTTTACATGGGTTCTGGAATTTGATGGCGGCGCAATCCTCTACAGAACCGATAACAGTTCACTGTTTTTCTCCTGGCTAACCGAACATCCCGAAAGCAACATGAGAACGAGCAGACCGACTGCGATCACGTTGTAGCTCCTATGGTGCTTGTAGTTCCTACGGTTCTGCAGTTCATGTGATTCATGTGGTTTATGTGGTTCTTCATCAAACCTGCCTCCATGAAATATCAATTACTGCGCACGCCATCGGTGCTGAGAGGGACGAATTCGTGAAAAACGGTTCACTTTGTCACCAGCGGGCAATGCTCATTCCCGCATCCCTTGCATACAAATGCCCGGATCTCCGCCACAGCGATCGCCAGCAGTGTCCAAAAGGCGCCGAACAAAAATGCGTTCTTCCAGAGCCAGTACTGGGGAATTCCGACCATCAGCAAAAACGGAACGATGACCCCCAAATAATCGGCCAACCTGTACGTGCGCGTCTTTCTTTCCGGCAACCAGCGCGTCAACTTCCCCGGGAACACATGCCCACAGGCATGCCCCCTGCACAGGCATTTCGAACAATAGGAAAAGACGATCACCGGAACAGCGACGACCAGCACTATGAGGTAACCGAACGCGAGCGATGATGAGAACGGTAAGATGGCGGCGAATCCCAGGACGAACGACAGTCCGATGATCCCAATGCTCAACACACCATGAAACCGGTCTTTCAGCATCAGTTGCCCTCCTATTCCCCACGCGATTCATCCGCGCAGCCGCACCTTGCCTGCCATGCTACCGCTTCCGCTGCGCCGCAACCAAAACACACCCTACCATTTCGCATCCATGATCTCGCGGCGCTTTCGCAGATACTCCTCTTCACTGATTAAGCCGTCTCGTCCCAGCCCCTCCAGTTTCCGAATTTTCTTCTCGAAATCCAGGGAATTCCCATCCCCGGGATTCGATGGAAAGTCCACCTCCCAGGCGGCAATCCCCCGCTCGCTAAACAAGTTATAGCCGTTATACGCGGCAATGCCAATATTACCATACTATATTATTCCTCGACTTTGCGATATTTTGGACCTACCGGTACAAACTGTGGTACACTGATCAGGAGAATGACGAAAAAAAGGACGTGTGTTCGATGCCGTTCTCCATGAAAGAACCCTTCCTCCTCGCCGTCGCAGCGCTGTTCTGGCTTGCAACGACCACAACCGCCTGCGCCAGTCACGGCGACACGCTCGATATCATTCTCGACGGCAAGTCCATGCCATATTCTGGCCTGCTCCTTGAAGAAAGCGCCCTTGTTCCCCTCAACGCCATCAGCGATTCCCTTGGGGCCGAACCGACCTGGACGCCATCGGATCAGACGGTGTGCTTGAAAAAAGCCGACCGGACGATCACCATGAAAATGAATGAATACAAAGCCACCGTGAACGACCATCAACTGTCGCTCGATACTCCTCCGCAGTTGATCGGCCACAATGTCTATGTGCCGCTCCGTTTCGTCGCAGAAAACCTCGCCGCCTCCGTATCCATGGATCCAGCCACGAAGACGGTGGCGTTGAATCGTCTCAAAGAAAATGCCATTACCATCAAAACAGCCAAAGAATCTTCCGAAACCAAAGAGATGATCATCAACATCCAATACCCGCAGTTCGCTGGCATGCAGGATCCGGCCGTCCAGGAAGGGATCAATCGCAAGATTCAAGAACAGGTCGCCCAGTTCAAACAAAAAACCCTCACCGATGCGAAGGAGATGCGAGAATCCTTCCTGGATTCGAATGTCCCCCTGCGCACCTTTTCCATCATCTGCAACTATGCCGTCAAATACAACGCCAACAACCTTGTCAGCCTCTACTTTATCGATTCCAACTACTTGGGCGGCGCCCATGGCATGTCTTACGCCTCTTCCCTCACCTTTGACATCACCGACGGCAAGGTCTACGAACTGCCTGACCTCTTCTCCTCCCCGGCCTATATCGAACGAATCAACCAACGAATCGAACAACTGAAAGGCTCT
Source organism: Heliomicrobium gestii (assembly GCF_009877435.1). Taxonomy (NCBI): domain Bacteria; kingdom Bacillati; phylum Bacillota; class Clostridia; order Eubacteriales; family Heliobacteriaceae; genus Heliomicrobium; species Heliomicrobium gestii. The sequence goes on from NZ_WXEX01000011.1 coordinate 2,022, forward strand.
GATTACTTCCTTTGGACTCCCTTCACCTCCATCGACCCCAAACAGGCCTATTACCTGAGCCCCAACGGCCTGGTCGTCTACTACCAACTCTACGACATCGCCCCCTATGCCGCTGGGTTTCCCCAGTTCACCATCCCTTACGCCGAATTGGCCGATTTGTTGACTGTTCCGATTCGTTAATCCGTCTGCCCCATGAAAAGGTGAGATCAAGGGATCGAATGAAAAACCCCGATGACACGTTGCGTTAACCGGCGCAGTATCATCGGGGTTTTTCTATCCGCGTTTTTTCTTTCTATGGCTTTTCTATCCGCAGTTTTTCTGTCTGTGGTTTTTCTGTCTGTGGTTTTTCTTTCTACGGCTTTCCTGTCTGTGGCATTACCGGGCAGGAGGAACAGCGCTATTTCCGCGCCAACAGGTTGATCCGCTGAAACGAATCCCTGTGACTGCCGTCGGGTTGTCGCGTTCCCTCGATCATCCGGTTGACCACCGTGTCACGAAAGACCGTTTTCCTATCGTCAGGGATGTGTTTGATAAAGGGAACCAGCGCCGGCTGGTCAAGCCAGCGAATAAGCTCTTCTGTATCGATAAAACGCCTGTCGGTGGCTTCTCCCCATACCGTCGCCTCCCGGAACCCCTGGCGCGCCACCACCTGTCTGTACTCATCAGCGCTTGGCAGAAACCAAGGCCACTGGAAGTTCTCAAAATAGGGGCGATAGGCCGGCTCAGCCATCGTCGCAGTGATGACTGCCAGATAGTGGGCGCCATTGCCTTGGCCGGCAAAATTAAACCGCGCCTTTCCCCCCGGCTTTAAGGCCTGGTAGACACTTTTTAGCAACCGGTCATGGTCAAAGATCCAATTCAACGCTGCGTTGGAGAAAATCAGGTCGAATTCTTCTTCAAAGACCATTTTGTTGATGTCCAGCAACTGAAAGGTGAGGTTGCCTGCTTCGAGTTCCTTGGCCGTTCGGATCATCCCCACTGATGCATCGACGCCGAGTACGCTCCCCTGGGGAACCAGATCGGCCAGTTGCTTCGACAGTACCCCGTCACCACACCCGAGGTCAAGGATGCGCTCCCTTCCAGTCAGGGATAGTTCGGCGATCTGCCGCCTGCCCCATTCCTTCATCAGCCGCGATGCTTCTTTGTACCTGTGGCCGTCAAATTCATAGCTAAGCACGTCTTTTCCCCTGCCTTCCTGTTCTCCAAAGGGACTTCCACCCTTTCCCCGGACGTAAACACCGGCTCGCCCCGTTTCTCGCCGATCGCTGAAATCGGATATTACCTTGTCTTGATTGTAACATACTATATCCGCCACATCATCCATATATAGGGTTAAACTGCTAAAAATACCTGCATTTGTGTTCTGTACGCTTCAGGTAGGTGTTTTCACTTCTACTTACACATTCTACTTACACTTTCTACCTAGAAGCGGCTGTTCTACACCGTTGCGCTATGGGCTACACGTGGGACGTTGCCCCCACCCCCAGTTTATGTCGAACTAATAGAACCCCCCGATGACCTTTGCGCTGAACTGCGCGGCGTCATTGGGGGGTTCCGATCTAAAGGGTTCCCATCAGAAGGTTTCCTATCAGAAGGTTTCCTATCAGAAGGTTTCTTATCAGAACGTTTCTTATCAGCGGGTTTTCGATCAGCGGCATCTTGGTCTGTCGCCGTGTCGGACAGGATGAACTGAACAGCGTTACTTCCATGCGAGCAGATTGATCCGCCGGAACGTCTCAAAGCATGTCCCATCGGCCTGCAACGTCTGCTCAATCATCCCCTTTACGACAGCGAACCGGAAAGCAGCCTTTTTGTCATCTGGTAAATATTGAAGAAAGGGCACAATCGACGGCTGATCGATCCAGCGAATCATCCCTTCCCGGTCGGAAAAATACCTGTCGGCATTCTCCTCCCAGATCAGCGCCTCTCGGAAATCATACCGGTTCACCAGCGCCTTATACTCGTCCACAGCCGGCATATACCAAGGCCACGAAAAAAGCTTGTAGTGTTCACGAAAAAGCGGTTCCCCCATCACTTCTCGCACGACGGCAAAAAAGTGCACGCAGTTGCCGTCGCCGGCGAAGTTAAACCGCGCCATCCCCCCCGGCTTCAACGCCCGATAGACCTTCCCGAGCAGCCGTTCATGATCGAGAATCCAGTGCAGAGCCGCATTGGAAAAGACCAGGTCAAATTCGTTTTCAAAAACCATCTCATTGATGTCGAGGCGCCGGAAGGCCAGGTTCCCCTGTTCCAATTCTTTTGCCGCATCGATCATCCCGGCCGACGCGTCGATACCCAACACACTTCCCTTGGGAACAAGTTCTGCCAGTCGCTGCGTCAACACCCCGTCACCACAGCCAAGGTCGAGGATGCGTTCATTTCCGGTCAGGGGAATTTCGGCGATCAGCCCTGTTCCCCACTCTTTCTGATGAGTCGATGCAGTTTTGTACTTTTTTCCGTTAAACTCAAAGATGACTACTCTATCGCTCCTGAACTCGCAGGTCTCCACGCATCTATTCACCTGCCCTTCCCCATACTCCTCTTATGGATGATTCTGCTAAAAGGACCACCCTTTTCGCCCGCTAATGACCAAAAACCTCATGTGAAATATTGGACTTTTTCTTATCACTGATCGTAACACAGCATATCTGCGCTTTTCATCTATCTTTCGACTGATTATGAGGAAAGAGCGGCCATCGAGGGCCTCCTACAGTTATTTCCTTGTAACCGGCGCCGATACCTCGACCTCATCCTCCAAAAATCGCAACCCATTGATTGAACACCCCAAACCGGCGCCCATCCCACTTGAGCGCGGTTAGCACATAGCCGAGCCGGTCAGCGTTGTACCTGCCGGCGATCCCCTGAAAGGCCAGCAACTCATAGACGCCGTTGCGATCAAAGTCCACGGGGTACAATCCGCTGATGGCCACCACAAATCCTTCAATCGGCTTCTTCAGCGTCCCATCGGGATTATAGATCTCCGCCAGGTATTCAGCCCCTTTATCGCTGATGTCGATCGTATAGGTTTTTTGCAGATTTTCACTGACCACATCCACTTTGTAATTGTCCCGGAAGTTCACCTGATAGCGAAAATGCTCATTGAACACCTCGGAATCAAAGAGGAGTCGGGCTTGGTTATTCAAGAAGGAATAGACATACTCGTAGGTCGTTCCGCCGGAACCGCCTGTGTCGATGCTCACCTGGATATCCATGACGCCGTCGCCGGTAAAGTCGCCCAAAAACAGTGTCGGATTGTACCCGGCAGCGGCGCCTGGCAAGGGGATGCGATAGGTCGCCAAGGTTCGTCCATCTTGAACGACCAGTGTCACCTGATCGACAAAGGCGCTGTCCGGATAGGGCTTATTCCACTCAAGATAGACGCGATCGGCGATCCTGTCACCGTTGACATCGCCATACTGGGCACGCATAATACTCCCTCCCCCGTCAAAGCTGGAGTATCCTATGCGTTGAGGGATTGCCTTGCTCATACAATTACGGCAAAATATATCAAAAGGGGCTCATCCAGCGAGGAGCCCACTCATCGCTTCTGCGAATCCTTGGAGAGGTAGCCATGACGATGTTCGATGGCCCTGCCCCGTATATCCGCAGCATTCGACTGCGCCGGGACGAAGTGGCGTCCTTTTCGGCCTACCCTTTTTGCCTGCCCGCCATCAAAGACCTGCAAGAACTGCCCTTCCCTCGCCAGGTCACCTTCTTCGTCGGCGAGAATGGGACAGGCAAGTCGACGCTGCTGGAAGCGATCGCCGTTGCCGCCGGCTTCAACCCGGAAGGCGGCACCATCAATTTCAATTTCTCCACCCGCCAATCCCACTCCGAACTGCATCGTTATCTCACGCTCTGCCGCAACGCCAGGAAGCACAAAGACGGATTTTTCCTGCGGGCCGAGAGTTTTTACAACCTATCGACGAAAGTGGAGGAACTGGATCGACAACCGATGGGCCATTCCATCATCGATTCCTACGGCGGCCAGTCCCTCCATGAGCAATCCCATGGGGAGGCTTTCTTCTCCGTATTCATGCATCGTTTTGGCGGTCGGGGCCTCTATATCCTCGACGAACCAGAGGCCGCTCTCTCGCCGACTCGCCAGATGGCCATGATCGCCCGTATCCACGATTTGGTTCAACAGGAGTCCCAGTCATCGCCACCCACTCCCCCATCCTCATGGCCTACCCGGAGGCGATGATTCTTCAGTTCTCTGATTCCGGGATCGAAGCGATCGACTATGAGCAGACCGAGCACTACCGGGTGACAAAGGAGTTTATCTGTAACCGCAGCCGGATGCTGAAGATCTTGATGGAATAAAAAACCCGCCGGTAAATCCGGCGGGTTTTTCAATCGTTAGGCTTGATGAATACAGGAAACGGGACAGGCGTCGGCGCAGGCGCCGCAGTCGATGCAGGCGCTCTCATCGATGACACGCTTGCCGTCTTCCTTTTCAGTGATGCAGGAGACGGGACAGCCGCCTTCACAGGCGCCGCAAGCGATGCAGTCATCGGCGGTAATCCGATAGGCCATCGGAATCACACTCCCTCCATATGCGCTTAAAAGAGCAATTGCATACTTCGACATGAAAATCCCGATTCCTCTTGTGAAATCGAGGTTTTTGACTTTGACTGAAACGGGAACGGAAAAGAGAACGGGAAAGGGAACGGGCTGTTACGTATCGCGTCCCCTCTCGCCTGTCACTCGATGACAAACACCTGATTCAACTTGGTGATCGTCAACGCCTCACGGACCGCGCCTTGCGGGTTTTGAATAGATACATTTCCGCCGTGGCTGTGTGTGCGTTTCAACACCGACACCAAGGTGCCAAGGGCAAGGCTGTCGATTAAATCAACACCGCTCATGTCGATTGTAACAAAATGCCTTCCCTCATCAATCAGCTGCAGAATCTCATTTTTAAAACGACTGGCCGTCGTGATGGTGAAACTTCCCTCTATGCGAACCTTTACGGTCTGACCTTCAAAATCAAAAAAATAAGCCATGATTCACTCCTGAACTGGATCGTTTACTTCATTGCTTCAGAATAATAATATCATAGCACATTATTCTATTTTATCGAAGACTGTCATTGGACTCTAACTTATTTTTGTCGTAAACCGGCTACCCTTCGAAAGCCTACCCGCATATCCCTCCAGCGGCTTTCATCCCATTTCGAATAGCAGACACCGCCCAGACTGCTCGATGCGTGGAGAAATGTTCTTTCCCCGGCCACCAAACCCACATGATCCAGTTGGGGTGGTTGGCTGGAAAAGAAGATGAGATCGCCGGGACTGGCCTCTTCCTCCTCGATTGCCTCTGACGCCGCCCACTGATCCCCCGCGTCCCGGGGGATCTGAATCCCTGACGTCCAAAAAGCGATGAAGACGAGGCCGGAACAGTCGATGCCGGGCCAGCCCATTCCCCCCCAGAGGTAGGGGCGGCCAAGAAACTTCGCCGCTAGATGGAGAACGCCCTGGCCCGATTGACGGTCTGCGCTCGGCCAACGGCCTATCGCCTCTTCCGGCGCCCAGCGAAGGGAACCGTCGAACATCTGCAGCGCCGCCGCTCCTCCGCTGCATTCCATCAAGGGCAATCGAACGCCCATGGGCAGCCAGTCTTCGTCTTCCCCTTCCCGCGACAGTTCGCTGAAGGGAGTCGGGCCTTGCCGGTCGGAAAAGAAACCGCCTTGCAGGGTCGGGGAGCTCGGCGCCACCTTAACGACCGGTTCGGTGATGACACACAGAGGACTGGGGTCAGTTATGGCGAGGTGCGTCACATCTTCCACACGCATCCAGCCGTCATAATCGCCCTGGTCGGGGAGGCGAACCTTGCGCCAGCCATCCCTTGGCTCTTGCTCACCCGCGACAACCTCCACCCGGCTGCCTAGCCATGCTTGCGTCACCCGTTCTCGTTTCTCGGTCCAGTCGCTCCACACATCGGCGAGGGAACGACAAACGACCTGTTCGACAATGGATATTGCCGTTGTCCCAGGCATTGCCTCAGGCGTTATCCCCATTGTCCCAGGCATTGCCTCAGGCGCCGTCTTTAGCGCTTCCCCATGACTCGCCCCTTGGTTCACCGTTGTTGTCGACTCCGCCATCATCCTTTCAGACTCCCTTCTCCCCCCGATTGCCCCGTGTCTGTCTGTTCCATCATCATAGGCACCCTATGCGCCCCTTCGTTCCCCTATGCGAGTCCCTCTGCCGAGTTAACACCAAAAGGGTCCCTTTGCCGGTTATGCTTCCGGCGAAGGGACCCTTGCCTTTGATCCATTTGCTGAATAAATTCTACGCTTATTCGCCTTTCACCAGGTCAAGCGCCTTGCATTGACAGCCTTATCACGGCAGCCCTACGGCAGCCCTATACGACGGCTTACCGTAGCAGCCTTACCGCGACGACGCCGGCAACAACTCCATCAACCAGTGGAAGAAGTCGCTCACCCGCAGGTTGGGCAGGTCGAAGTCTGTGCCGGCCAGCAGTGTCGGGACGATGGAGTCGCTCTCATGGAGCGAGCCGTGGCTGCCGCCGCCCGGATAGATCGGCGAATCGTCGGCGTAAAACTCAAAACCCGGCCGGGCCGAGAGGAGCACCCGTGGCGTCACCTGGCTCTCCAGCGCCGAGGCGATGCGGGAGAAGGCGTCAGGGTACTCGCCAAAGTGCAGCAGGCCGTCGCGAACTTCACCGTCCACGACCGACAGGTCGCCACAGAAATTCCAAGCGGCGCCAAAGGTGTCTTTATAGATTTCCTCGCGCCAGAAGGTGAGCGATTTGCGGGAGCCGCCCTGGATGACGCGGATGCGCTCCCCTTCCCGCCACATGATCTGGGCGATGCGCTCATCGCCGGACAGGGTGTCGACAACGGCTGGCAGCACCGACTCCTGGTTGCGCAGGACATACACGATGGCCATTCGCTCATTGGGACAGATGGTGATGTCATAGCGTCGCGCCGATCCCCAAGAGAGCATCTCCATCCGTCGAAAACCGGCGAGCATCTTGTCCAGCAGCACCGTCGAATGGTTGGCGTCGACAGGGCACTGGGAATGGTCGCCAGCGACGAGAAAAGCGTTCTCCTCCAGGGCGCGCTCCCAGGAGGGGAAGGCGTTGAGCACCGTCTGGATCATCCGGTCAGCCTTGCGGACGCAGGGGTGGGTGTTGAGCGGTCCGACGCGGTGGGAGTAGCCGTCATTGTCAGGCAGGTAGACCATCATGAAATCGGGCTGCTTGCCCCGGCGGATCAGTTCCGACGCGGCCATGCATGAGAAGCGGTCGTTGAAGCCGAACTTGTTGAAGGGTCCGGCAGGACCGCGAAATCCCTGCAGGCTTGGGGAAAGGCAGCATTCGCCGAGGGCCAGGTTCTCCGGCCCAAAGACGGGCCCGCGCAACCGCAGCCAGGCGGCCAGGCGGATCAGCAGGGGCAGGTGGGGCTCCCGCTTTTTGCGTCCCCGGTAGATGAAAAAGTTGATGTTGCCGGACGTGTATCCCCGGTCTTCCAGGATTTCGTGGAAGGTTTCGATCCGGGGATTGATATGTTCCTGGTTGAGGTTGTAGAGCAGGTTTTTGACGGTCTGAAAGACGCCAAGCTTCATGATGGCGCCTGGCGTGGCCCCATAGTTGACGAGCCGCTGGCTCATCTCGGAAAACCAAATGAAACCGGGAACCTTGTGCTTGTCCGCATAGGCCCCGGTAGCGATTGAACTTAACGCAGTCGGGGTCATCGTCGGAAAGGCCGAGACGACCCGTGAGTGACTGATGCCTTTTTTCCGTAAAAAGGCGAGGACAGGCGCGGAACCATCCTGGGTCACGTCATCGAGGACCTGCGGATGCAAGGAATCGATGATAAACATGATCACTTTCTTCCGACGCACTGCTCCCCCACCTCCAGCTGCATGAAATCATTCAAACGAGATTGGTTATCGGTGAGACACAGCTATATGATATCCGAAAAGAACGCTGTCGTAAATGGGCAGGTGATTTGTCGAAACAATTCGTGGTCCCATTCGTTACTATCTTTTGCTGCCGCCATCAAATGGGCCCATCCCTTCACCGCTTTCAATGGGCGGCGCCGATCAATTCGTTGACGTCTCGAACGCCTTCACGGATGCAGTATTCCCCGATCCCGTCCAGGATGTCCATCGTGGCGCGCGGATTGGTGAAGTTGGCTGTCCCTACAGCGATGGCCGTCGCCCCGGCCAGCAAAAAGGCGATGGCGTCCTGTCCGTTCATGATCCCGCCCATTCCCAGAATGGGAACCTTGACGGCTTTGTGCACCTGGTAGATCATGCGTAAGGCCACCGGCTTGACGGCAGGGCCCGAGAGGCCGCCGAAGATGTTGGCCAAGACGGGACGGCGGGTGCGGATGTCGATGTCCATGCCCAGCAGGGTGTTGATCAGCGCCAGGGCGTCTGCGCCGGCGTCGACAACCGCCCGGGCCATCTCGGTGATGTCGGTCACATTGGGCGAGAGCTTGACGATGACCGGTTTTTTCGTGTTCTCCCGGACACTCCGGGTCACCGCCGCCGCCGAGGCGGGCAGGGTGCCGAACTGGATGCCCCCCTGTTTGACGTTGGGGCAGGAGATGTTGACCTCCAGGGCGGCCACACTGTCGGCGCCGTCCAAAATCGATGCCAGTCGACCGTAGTCGTCCACGCTGTTGCCGCTCAGGTTGACGATCACCGGTGTCTCGATTTCACGCAGCGGCGGCAGGTAGTCGCGGAGGAAGGCGTCGACGCCGGGGTTTTGCAGGCCGATGGCATTCAGCATGCCCGCCGGCGTCTCGGCCATGCGCGGCGTCGCGTTGCCTTCTCGCGGCTCCAGGGTCGTTCCCTTGACGACGATGGCGCCGAGGCGGGCGAGATCGATAAAGGGGGCGAACTCCAGGCCGAAGCCAAAGGTGCCTGAGGCGGTCGTGACTGGGTTTTTCATGGCCAGCCCGCCCAGGTTGACCTGCAGGTTCAGCTTACCCATTCCAGACCACCTCCCTGCTCCAGAAGACGGGGCCGTCGGTGCAGACCTTGGCATGGGTCCATCCTTTGCCGCCCTCTTTTTGGTCATCGGTTTTTTTCTTGCAGACACAAGAGAGGCAGGCGCCGAGGCCGCAGCACATGCGCTCCTCCAGCGAGACCTGGCAGAGCCATCCCCGCTCGTCAGCCAGTTGGGCCACCGCTTGTAGCATCGGCTTGGGACCGCAGACGTAGAGCAGGGGCTCTTTGCCCTTCCTATCGAGTTCCTTGAGCAGTTCCGTGACGCGGCCGGTCACGCCCGCCGAGCCGTCTTCTGTGGCGATGCGCACATCGACACCCATGGCGGTGAACTCATCGACCGTGACGATCTGGCCGGCAGAGCGGGCGCCGTAGAGCAGGAGCGCTTCTGAACCGGCGTTGCGCCAGGCCTTGGCCAGGGGCGGCAGCGGCGCAATGCCGATGCCGCCGGCGACAAAGACGGGCAGCGTTTTTTCTTTGTCTATGTCCACATACGCCGGCATTGCAGCCGACCCATCGGTCAGGTTTTCAGGCAGGCTCCAGCCTTTCCCGAGGGGTCCCCAGATCCGGAGCGATTCCCCGGCCGGGAGGCGGGACAGCTTCCCGGTGCCCTGTCCGGCCACATGGTAGAGCAGGGAGAGGATGCCCAACTCGCCGTCAAAGCTGTGAATGCTGATCGGGCGGGGCAACAGGGGAGCGACGCCGTCGCTGACACGGACCTGGACAAACTGGCCGGGCTGGCAGCGCCGGGCCAGTTCCGGCGCTGCCAGGACGAGGCGAAAAAAGCCTGCTTTCAGTTCCTCTTGAGATAAGATAACGGCGTCGGCCAGCACGGCAGAACTATTAATAGAGGAAGTTTTTTGCGTAGGCACCGTTTTCACTCCCTCTCCTTCTTAGGCGAGATACTCTTGCAGCGGCACCATGGCGAAGTCGCCGCCGCCGTGAATGGTGCGCAGGGTCTGGAGGATCACCCGGGCCGTGTCAAGGGAGGTCAGGCAGGGGATGGAGTGCTCCACCGCAGCCCGGCGGATGCGGAAGCCGTCCCGCTCCGGCTGTTTGCCCTTGGTGAGGGTGTTGATGATCAGTTGGACCTGGTCTTCCCGCACCAGGTCGATCAGGTGGGGCGAGCCCTCGCCGATCTTGTTGACCCGCTGGACCACGACGCCGTCGCTATGCAACGCGTCAGCGGTGCCTGAGGTGGCCACCAGGTTGTAGCCCAGTTCGGAGAACTCTTTTAAGAGAGGAATCGCTTCTTCCTTGTCCTTGTCGGCGATGGTGGCCAGGATGGTGCCCTTGACCGGGATGTCCATCCCCGCCGCCACGAGGGCCTTGTAGAAGGCTTTGTGGAAGTCGGCGTCGACGCCCATGACCTCGCCCGTCGACTTCATCTCGGGACCGAGGGAGGTTTCCACATCGAGGAGCTTGCCGAAGGAGAATACGGGCGCCTTGACGGCCGTGTAGGCAGGAGCCGGGGCCAGTCCGCCCTGATAGCCCTGGGCGGCCAGGGTCTCGCCGAGGATGATGCGGGTGGCAATCTTGATGATGGGGATGCCGGTCACCTTGGAGAGATAGGGCACCGTCCGGCTGGAACGGGGGTTGACCTCGATGACATAGATCTGCCCCTCATGGAGGACATACTGGATGTTGACGACGCCGCGGACATTCAGGTGCAAGGCCAGGCGGGTCGTGTAGTCGATGATCGTGTCGGTCTGCTCTTTGGTCAGGCCCTGGGCCGGGAAGACGGCTGTCGAGTCGCCCGAGTGGACGCCGGCCCGCTCCACATGCTCCATGATCCCCGGGATGAGCACCTGCTCGCCGTCGGCGATGGCGTCAACCTCGATCTCCGTGCCGATGAGGTACTTGTCGACGAGAACCGGATGGTCCGGATTGACCTTGACGGCGTTGGCCATGTAGGATTCCAGGTCTTCGTCGGTGTAGACGATCTCCATGGCCCGTCCGCCGAGGACGTAGGAAGGACGGACGAGGACAGGGTAGCCGATCTCGCGGGCGACTTCCAGCGCGCCCTCAACCGAAGTGGCTGTATGGCCGGCCGGCTTGGTGATGCCCAGTTCGATCAGCACCTGGTCGAAACGATCCCGGTCTTCGGCCCGGTCGATGTCATCGACCGAGGTGCCGATGATGGAAAACCCGGCCTTTTCGAGGGGGCCGGCCAGGTTGATGGCCGTCTGGCCGCCGAACTGGACGATGACGCCCTGGGGCTGTTCCTTGGCCAGGACGTGGACGACGTCTTCCGGCAGGAGCGGTTCGAAGTAGAGCCGGTCGGCTGTGTCGAAGTCGGTGGAGACCGTCTCGGGGTTGTTGTTGATGATCACCGACTCGTAGTCGGCGTCACGGATGGCCCAGACGGAGTGGACGGAGCAGTAGTCGAACTCGATGCCCTGGCCGATGCGGATCGGGCCGGAACCGATGACAGCGATCTTCGGCCGCGCCGTCGGCGCCGCTTCGTCTTCCCGGTCATAGGAGGAATAGAAGTAGGGCGTCTCGGCCTCGAACTCGGCGGCGCAGGTGTCGACCATCTTGTAGACCGGCTTGATGCCGCTGTCAAAGCGGTAGGCGCGCAGATCCATTTCGGCGATGCCGGTGATGCGAGAGAGGTCGGCGTCGGCGAAGCCCATCCGTTTGGCTTTTTTCAGCAGGTCGGCGGGCAGTTTGTCCAATCCCTGACCGGCGAATCGGGCCAATTCCTGTTCGATGCGAACGAGGTTGCTGATCTTGACGAGGAAGAACATATCGATCTTGGTCAGGTTATGGAGCCGCTCCAGCGTCCAGCCGCGACGCATCGCCTCGGCGACGACGAAGAGCCGCCGGTCGTCGGCTTCGACGAGCCCAGTTTCCAGGTCGTCATCGTTCCAGTCGGCAATGTCCTTGTGCCAGAGGCCGACGACGCCCATCTCCATGGAGCGGACGGCCTTCATCAGGGCCGGCTCGAAGGCGCGGTCGATGGCCATTACCTCGCCGGTGGCCTTCATCTGCGTGCCCAGGGTGCGCTTGGCGTCGGCGAACTTGTCGAAGGGCCAGCGGGGGATCTTGAGGACACAGTAGTCGAGGGCCGGTTCGAAGCAGGCGTAGGTCTTGCCGGTGACGGCGTTTTTGATCTCATCGAGGGTTTTGCCGATGGCGATTTTCGCGGCCACCTTGGCGATGGGGTAGCCGGTGGCTTTCGACGCCAGCGCCGATGAACGGCTGACGCGCGGGTTGACCTCGATGACGATGTATTCGTAGGATTTGGGGTTTAAGGCGTACTGGACGTTGCAACCGCCTTCGATACCCAGCGAACGGATGATCTTCAGGGAGGCCGCCCGCAGCATCTGGTACTCCTTGTCGGAGAGGGTCTGCGAAGGGGCCACGACAATGGAGTCGCCTGTGTGGATGCCGACAGGGTCGATGTTTTCCATGTTGCAGATGGTGATGCAGTTGTTGGCGCCGTCACGGATGACCTCGTACTCGATCTCCTTCCAGCCGGCGACGCTGCGCTCGACAAGGATCTGGTGGATGGCCGAGTGTTTGAGGCCTTTGATCGAGATGGTCTTCAGGGATTCCATATCGGTGGCGATGCCGCCGCCGGTGCCGCCGAGGGTGTAGGCGGGGCGGATGATCAGCGGGAAGCCGACCTTTTCGCCGAAAGCCAGGGCGTCCTCGACCGATTCGACGATGGTCGATTCAGGGACCGGTTCGCCGATCTGTTCCATCATGTCTTTGAAGAGTTCCCGGTCTTCCGCCTTTTCGATGGCCGTCAGGGGCGTGCCGAGGAGACGGACGCCCAGTTCGTCGAGGATGCCGCTCTTGGCGAGGGAGCGGGCGATGTTGAGGCCCACCTGGCCGCCGAGGGTCGGCAGCAGGCCGTCAGGCCGTTCCTTGCGCAGGATGCGGGTGACGAATTCCGGGGTCAGGGGCTCAATATAGACCCGGTCGGCGATGTTGGCGTCGGTCATGATCGTGGCCGGGTTGGAATTGACGAGGATGACTTCCAGCCCTTCTTCTCTGAGGGCGCCACAGGCCTGGGTGCCAGCGTAGTCGAACTCGGCCGCCTGGCCGATGACGATGGGGCCGGAACCGATGACCATGACCCGGCGCAGTGTGGGATCCTTCGGCATGCTTAGGCCCTCCCTTCCGTTTGCTTCATGAGGTCGATGAACCGGTCAAAGAGGTAACCCGAATCGTCGGGACCGGGGCACGCCTCGGGGTGGTACTGGACAGAGAAGGCGGGGATATCGGTAAAAGCGAGGCCCTCGACAGAGCCGTCGTTCATGTTGATGTGGGAGACGGTCACACCAGCGGGGACGCTGTCGCCGTCGATGACGAAGCCGTGGTTTTGGCTGGTGATGTAGACGCGGCCTGTCGCCAGGTCTTTGACGGGGTGGTTGGAGCCGCGGTGGCCGAAGGGCAGCTTATAGGCTTTTGCGCCCACGGCCAGGCCGATGATCTGGTGGCCCAGGCAGATGCCGAAGACCGGCTTTTTGCCGAGCAGTTCCTTCACGGTCTCGACGGCGTAAGGCACATCGCGAGGGTCCCCGGGCCCGTTGGAGAGCATGATCCCGTCGGGGTTGAGGGCGAGGACCTCGGTGGACGTCGTCCGAGCCGGCAGGATCGTCACCTTGCAGCCGCGCAGGTGCAGCGACCGGGCGATGTTGTCTTTCGCGCCGAAGTCGAGGAGGGCCACATGGAAGCCGTCGTTCTCCATGACAGAAGGCTGCTGCACCGTCACTTCGTCGACAAGAGGCTGGCCGGAGATGTGGGGCGCCTGCTGGGCCTGCTGGGCCAGCGCCGCCGCATCCACATCGCCGGTGGCGATGATGCCGCGCATGGTGCCGTGGCTGCGCAGCCGCCGCGTGAGGGCGCGCGTGTCCACGCCGGCGAGGCCGACGACGCCGGCTTGTTTGAGGTATTCGTTGATCGTGTCCCGGCAGCGCCAGTTGGAGGGGATCTCCGCCCATTCACGGACGACGAAGCCGCGCAGGAAGGGCTGGCGCGATTCAAAGTCCTCTTCGTTGATGCCGTAGTTGCCGATCAGCGGGTAGGTCATGACGACGATCTGCCCGCAGTAAGAGGGGTCGGTGAGCAGTTCCTGATAACCGGTCATGCCCGTATTAAAAACGACCTCGCCGGGTCGCTGCCCCGTTGCGCCAAAGGCCTCGCCTTCCCAGACAGAGCCGTCCTCCAGGATGAGATAACCCTTTTCCATAAAAACCTCCTGTATTGCCGCCGCGCTGGCGTGAGGCCGGTGAGGCCGGCCCAGTGAAGTGTAGTGAGACCTATCTTTCCGCGTTGTAGGCAAGGCCGATTGAAGGCAGTTCAGTGTGCCGCCCCGTCAACAGCGACGCACGCGATGTTAGGTCGGTTGAAGAGCGTACGTTACCCGATAACCTGCCGGTCCCGCATGACCACACGGCCGCCGACAATCGTCGTCACCGGCCAAGAACGCAGGATCTGACCGACAAAGGGGGTGTTCTTGCCTTTTGACTGCCAGTTCTCCAGGGTGACCGTCTCGGTGTGCTCGGGGTCGATGACAGTCACGTCAGCCGCCGCACCCACCGAGAGGGTCCCGCCGGGCAGGCCGAGCCGCTTGGCCGGAGCCACTGTCAGGGCGGCCACAAAGGACGGCAGGGTCATGACCCCCGCTTCAACCAGTTCGCGCCAGAAGAGCGGCCAGGCCGTCTCCAAGCCGGAGATGCCAAAGGGGGCGTAGTTGTATTCGCAGGCCTTTTCCTCGGCCGTATGGGGGGCATGGTCGGTGGCCAAAATGGTCAAGGTGCCGTCGTTCAAAGCGGAGCGCAGCGCTTCAATGTCCTTATCGCTCCGCAGCGGCGGATTGACCTTCGTCGCCGTGTGGAAGCCTTCCACAGCGGCGTCCGTGAGGGCCAGGTGATGGGGGCAGACCTCGCCGGTCACATTGACGCCCCGCCACTGGGCCTGGCGGATCAGTTCGACCGAGCGGGCTGTCGAGACATGGGCGATGTGCAGTTTCGCGCCGGCGCTCTCGGCGAGGAGGATATCGCGGGCCACCATGATCGCCTCAGCCGCCGCGGGGATGCCCCGCAGGCCGAGCACCGTCGACCAGTAACCCTCGTGCATAACGCCGTCTTTGGCCAATTCCGGGTCTTCGCAGTGGCTGATGATCACCTTGTCCACCATCTGGGCGTATTGCAGGCCCAGCCGCATGATGTCGGAGCGCGGAACCGGTCGGCCGTCGTCGGAGAAGGCGACGGCGCCGCAGGCGGCCATGTCGGCCATCTCAGCCAGTTCTTGTCCATCGGAGCCCTTGGTGATGGCGCCGATGGGATAAACGCGCACCAGGCCGGTCGCCTGGGCCCGGTTGTAGATGAATTCAACGCCTGTCTGGGAATCGCAGACCGGTTTCGTGTTCGGCATGGCGCAGACGGCGGTAAAGCCGCCGCGAGCCGCCGCCCGGGTGCCTGTGGCGATGGTCTCCTTCGCCTCCAGGCCCGGTTCGCGCAGGTGGCAGTGGATATCGATCAGGCCGGGGGTGACCAGTTTTCCCGTCGCGTCGATGACCTCGTCCGCTTCGGTGATCGCGCCGGCGAAGTCGCCGATCGCCGCGATGAGGCCCTCTTCAATTTTGATATCGGCGATTTTGTTGATGCCGTTGGCCGGGTCGATGACCCGCCCGCCTTTAATGTACAGCGCCACTGCCGCTTCCTCCCATCATCAGGTAGAGTATGGCCATACGCACAGCCACCCCGTTCGTCACCTGCTCCTCAATGGCCGCGAAATCGGCGTCAGCCACATCGTCGGCGATCTCGACGCCCCGGTTCATCGGTCCCGGATGGAGAACGAGCACATCTGGCTTGCAGCGCTTCAGCCGCTCCTGGTTGAGGCCGAACTGGCGGGCATACTCGCGGATCGTCGGGAAGAGCCCTTTCTTCTGCCGCTCCAGTTGCAGGCGCAGCACGTTGACCACGTCGGCGCCGTCGAGGGCCTCTTCGATGCAGGTGAAGGCCTGCACTCCGATGGTCGCCAGTTCCGGCGGCAGCAGCGTCGACGGGCCGCAGACGCGCACATCGGCGCCCATCGTGCGCAGTCCCCAGATGTTCGAGCGGGCCACCCGCGAGTGGAGCACATCGCCCAGGATGGTGACCGTCAGACCCTCCAGGCGGCCTTTGCGTTCCCGGATGGTGTACATATCGAGCAATCCCTGGGTGGGATGCTCATGGGCGCCGTCACCGGCGTTGATCACGCGGGCTTTCACATGCTTGGCCAGCAGGTGAGGCGCCCCCGAGGCGGCGTGGCGGATGACGATGATGTCGGTGCCCATGGCGTCGAGGGTTTTGCCCGTGTCGATGAGCGACTCCCCTTTGACGACAGAGGAACTGGAGGCGGCGATGTTCACCGTGTCGGCGCTCATGAACTTCCCGGCCAGTTCAAAAGAGGTGCGCGTCCGTGTCGACGCCTCGTAAAAAAGACAGATGACAGATTTTCCGCGCAGTGTGGGGACCTTCTTGATGTCGCGACCGATGATGTCTTTCATCGGCGCCGCCGTGTCCAGAATCAGCTCGATCTCCTGCTTCGATAAACCGCGCAGGCCCAGCAAGTCTTTGTGCTGCCATGCCATGAATGCCTTGTCCCCCTTGTTAATGAAAATGTCCGCAAAAAAACCTCCCGGTGCATGCCTAGGAGGCCACCGGCGCATCCATCAGTCGACCATGTCTTGGATGGAAACGCCGTCCTCTCCATCCACTTCCATGACGCGGACAGAGATCACTTCTCGTTTGGATGTGGGCACGTTCTTGCCAACATAGTCGGCCCGGATGGGCAGTTCCTTGTGACCGCGATCGATGAGGACGGCCAACTGGATCACCTGAGGACGACCGATGTCGATCAGGGCGTCCAAGGCGGCCCGCACGGTGCGGCCTGTATAGAGCACGTCGTCGACGAGGACGACTTTTTTGCCGTTCAGTGAAAAGGGCACCTCTGTCTTGTGGATCACCGGCTGCACATCGAGCGTTGTCAGATCGTCACGGTAGAGGGTGATGTCCAACGCGCCAAAGGGCACCGTGCTCCCTTCGATCTCCTGGATCTTCTCCTGCAACCGCTTGGCGAGCGGGACGCCGCGCCGCCGGATGCCGACAAGGGCCAGGTTTTCGATGCCTTCGTTTTTTTCCAGGATCTCATGGGCGATGCGGGTGATGGCCCGGCGGATGGCGTCATCATCCATCAACAGGGCTTTGTCGAGGAGCTTCATCCTGGGGTCCTCCTTTCGCGTCGGGGCAAGCAAAAAAGCCTATCCCCACCGTCACCGGCAAAGATAGGCTGATCGTCTCATGCAAGGAAGCGCCTTTCACCTCAGGCAAAGGTGCCTGCTAGCGAAGCGCGCGCATATGTTCCTTCACTCGCGATACCCAACCTTGCCGGCCTCACGGGACCGAATTAAAGGGGGGGTTCCTGTTTCAATTGAGTATACCTCAAAAGGTCGAATTTTGTCAACGGCGAGTCTCCCTCGTTCCCCTGGCTCGCTGGACTCCCTGGATGGGTTGGGTCTGTTGGGTTCCCCTGAAGCGTTTCGAGCACCTGAACGAAGGCGGCCGGCGGATCGGCCCGAAACTGCAGCGGCTCGCCGCTGCGCGGATGGACAAACTCCAGTTTCCACGCGTGCAGCGCCTGTCCCGTTAAACCAAATGCCCCTTTGCGCGGGCCGTATTTGGGGTCACCGGCGACGGGATGGTCGATGTGGGCCAGGTGTACGCGGATCTGGTGGGTCCGGCCCGTCTCCAGGCGGCAATGGAGCAGGCTGAACCCCTGTTCCGGGAACCGCGCCAAGACGCGAAAATGGGTGACAGCCCCTTTCCCGCCGGCCGTGACAGCCATCCGCTGGCGGTCCTTGGGATCGCGGCCGATGGGCGCCTCGATCCGCCCTGTTTCGGCGTCGATGACGCCGTGGACGATGGCCAGGTACTCGCGGCGCACCCGGTGGTCCTTCACCTGTTCGGTGAGATGAATGTGGGCGCGGTCATTTTTCGCCACCACCAGCAGGCCCGATGTGTCCTTATCGATGCGGTGGACGATGCCGGGCCGCAGCTCGCCGTTGATCCCCGACAGGTCCTTGATGTGATGGAGCAAGGCATTGACCAGCGTGCCTGACCAGTGCCCCTCGGCCGGGTGGACGACGAGGCCCGCCGGTTTGTTGATGACGGCAATGTCCCCGTCCTGAAAGACGATATCAAGGGGAATGTCTTCCGGAAGGATCGCCGCCGCTTCCGGCGCCGGCGGCGTCACCTCGATCACATCACCGGGCCGCAGGCGGTAGTTGGCTTTCAAGGGACCGCCGTCCAGGGTGACCAAGCCTTCCTTGATCCAGTTCTGGCCGTGCGATCGCGACGGGACCAGTCCCTTCTGCACCAGCCAGACATCGATGCGGCTGTCGGCTGCTTCCGGCGTGACGGAGAGACGAACCACTTCCATCCTTGACGTTGGATCCGATTGACCCGGATCCAGCTCGTCCCCTTCGAGTTCCGCCTCGACGTCCCACGGGGCAGACGCGGCGGCGAGGGCTATGTGCTGTGTCTTGCTCTCTTTGGCATTCATCGCTGTTGGGCTCCCATCTTACAGAATCCAATGCTCATTCGCGCGGACCCGCCGTCTCGCCAGAGGCGAGGGCCTTTTTCTCTTCCTCCGGCGCGAACAAGAGGCTGACCATGATCAGCCCTACGCCGATGGTGATGGCCGTGTCGGCCACATTGAAGACGGGCCAGACGCGAAAATCGAAGAAATCGATGACCAGGCCGGTGCGAATCCGGTCGATCAGGTTGCCGACAGCGCCGCCAGCCTGTAAGGCCAGGCCGAGGCGCAGCCAGACCTGCTCCTCCGGCACGCGACGGTAGAAATACAAAATGGCGCCGACGACAACCATCGTGATGGCGATGAAAAAGAGCGTCTTGTTGGCCAGCATGCCGAAGGCGGCGCCGGGGTTGAGGATGTAGGTCAGATGAAATATGTTGGTGATGAGCGGAATCGATTCCTGTTCCGCCATCTTGGTCTGCACGATCACTTTGGTCAGTTGGTCGACGGCGATCGTCGCCGCCAGGACTATCCAGAAAACACCGTTGCCGATTCGTCTCGACGGCCCGTGACTCATGGCCGGTCCCCCCTTTTCCCAGAGTGCCCAATCTGAAATATTTTAGCACGCAGGGACCGGGGGCGCAACTGACGCGACAAAGGCCAGCCTTGCGGCTGACCTTTGTATGGTAAAACCTATCGGCCGGAATCTTGAAGCGCGCCTTGTTGGGCGTCGGTCCCGGCAGAACGGGCCAGGGTGGCAGAAACGCCGTTGCTCTGGGCCAGTTGCTGCTCAGCCAGTTGGACCATCTTCTTGGTCATGAAACCACCGATGGAGCCAACCTCACGAGTGGTCATGTTTTCCCAGCCAGCGCTCTGAACCTTGTTGGCCAGGCCGATTTCGGAGGCTACTTCATACTTGAAGCGGTCCAGCGCGCCTTGCGCCCCAGGGAATGCGGCTTTTCTCCGGTTCGGCATTCTCTTTATTCACCTCCTCCCGTGCTGGTCTAGGCATAGAATGTCTCGCCGAGGGCTTCTTCATATTATGAAGCTCCTGTTAAAATCCATAGACCTTGCCGCGCTGCCCATGCCGTGACAGGGTTGGGATGTTTTTTAAAACATAAAAGCCGGCGATCGCCGGCCTAGAGCGGTTTCGGTCCCTCTTCGTCATCGACGCCATCCATGTCCTGATAAAAGACGCCATCCTTTCCCTTCTCAACGGGGATCATGGCGATCGCTTCCGTCCCCCCCACACGCTCAAAATGGTTTGGCATGATGTTGGGGTACTCAGGCGTGAACTCCACATCGCTGGGTGTGTCGGAACTGCCATACTGGGCCAGGATCTGCCAGGTGTCCTCACCGTCAAACATAACCGGGTCGTTTTCGTCGCGGTCGGTCCCATGTTCGCCGATCGAAAAAAGGTTGTCCGAGTTGCCGCCCCAGGGGTAGGGCGCCACATCCTCTTCAATCGGCCGGGGGTGGCGGTCGGGGTGCAGCTCCTCCTCATCGGTCTGGCAACCGATGCAGAGCGACGCCGTCGGCATGGCCTCCATCCGCTCCTCAGGGATCCTTTGATGGCATTTTTCGCAGATCCCGTAGATGCCCTCGCTGATGCGCCGCTTGGCGTTGGCGATCTCCTCCAGTTCCCGGCTGAAGCGGTCCCGTGTCCCCAGGTCCTTGCCCCGCTCATAGACCTCGCTGCCCACATCGGCGGGGTGGTTGTCATAGAGGCTCAGTTCCTGAATCGACTCGCCCATCGATTCGCCCAGGGAATCCTGGGTCATGTGGGTCAGTTGGTCCCGGATGTCCGTCTCCATCGCATTCAGTCGCCACCAGGCGGCCTCATGGCTGTCCGGCATCGGTATCCCCTCTTTCCCCTGTGCTTTTTTCCTTTGAAAAAGGGCAACCTGCCTTTGCGGCCCCTTTGCCTTCAGTGTCGGAACCTCATTTCCATGCTCTCCATGATTTACATGCCCAACTGCGTCTGAACCATGCGAACCACCTCAGCGATGAACCCGCCGATCAGGGGCAGATTGAGCACCACCAACTCACGCAGGATCAGCAAGGCCACGGCGCCCAGAACGGTAAAGCCGATGGTCATGCCGAGCCCGCGCGCCATCCCGGCTAGGAAGTTCAGGTATAAGAGCCGCTTGGGGTCGTTAAAGAGGTCAACATACTCGGCCACACGGATCTTTTCCATGTCCACCGCCAGCGTGGCGATCCGCTCGTTGAGCGATTCGACGAGTCGCCTGTCGACCTGTGGCTGTTCTCTTTCCATTTTGCCCACCTGCCTGGGCATAGTATGTGCCATGATTTTACTGCTCATGAAAGGCATTTACGAGATCCCATCGATAAACCAACCAATTTATATTTTCGGATTTATTGTTCAAACAGCATTAAATCGCTTATATAGTTTTTTTCAAAATATCTGCTAGCGCAATCGCAAAAACATATAACATCAATTGAGCATATTGATTTGTATAACCAAACAAAACTAAAACCAGAGCAACGAGAAAAGCAATGTTAATTACAATGATAAATATAAAAAATATTTTTTCTTGTTTCTTTTGATTCACTATATTTCCAAAAAAACAACGCAATTATGGTTACCGTAACGCTATAGAATATAAAACTCATAGTTCCTCCTATCTTTTTCTAAAATCTCAAAGATTAGAAACATAAATAGACTTACTCTCATCTTTTGAAAATAATATGTAACATTCTTTCTATTATTTTATCTTTTTTCCTTCCATCCAAACTAAACCCAATCCAGTAAAATCCTATCGTATAAATAGAAAAAAGCTGCCTCTCCATTTGAAAGGCAGCCTGCTGATTTATATTGAAGAAAGAAAACAGCGATCTAGTTATTCAACGCCTGCAACGGCGCCGGAATCCGCCCGCCCCTCGCCACAAAGGAGGCCGAACTGAACCCGTGAACCGGCATGACCGGCGCGTGACCAAGCAATCCGCCGAACTCCACATGATCGCCCACCTTTTTGCCGGGCACGGGGATGATGCGGACGGCCGTCGTTTTGCGGTTGATCATGCCGATGGCCGCTTCGTCGGCGATGATGGCCGAGATCGTCTCGGCCGGCGTGTCGCCGGGGATAGCGATCATGTCGAGGCCGACAGAGCAGACACAGGTCATCGCTTCCAACTTGTCCAGCGTCAGGGCGCCCACCTCGACAGCGGCGATCATGCCGGCGTCTTCGCTGACCGGGATGAAGGCGCCTGACAGGCCGCCGACGTAGGATGATGCCATGGCGCCGCCCTTTTTCACGGCGTCGTTGAGCATGGCCAATGCGGCCGTCGTGCCGTGGGTGCCGCAGCGCTCCAGGCCCATCGCTTCCAGGATGTCAGCGACGCTGTCGCCGATGGCCGGCGTCGGCGCCAGGGACAGGTCGACGATGCCGAAGGGCACGCCGAGCCGTTCCGAAGCGGCCCGGCCGACCAGTTCACCCATGCGGGTGATCTTGAAGGCCGTCTCTTTGATGATCGACGCCAGTTCGCCGAAGTCGCAGCCGGGCTTTTTGCGGACGGCGTTCAGGACGACGCCGGGGCCGCTGACGCCGACGTTGATGACACACTCCGGTTCGCCGACGCCGTGGAACGCGCCGGCCATAAAGGGGTTGTCCTCAGGGACGTTGCAGAAGACGACCAGCTTGGCGCAGCCCAGTCCGTCACGGTCCGCTGTCGCTTCAGCGGCCGCCTTGACGATCCGGCCCATGAGCGCCACGGCGTCCATGTTGATGCCGGCCTTGGTGGTGGCCACATTGACGGAGGCGCAGACGCGCTCGGTGACGGCCAATGCTTCTGGCAACGATTCGATCAGCGCCCGGTCGCCGGGGGTCATCCCCTTGTGGACGAGGGCCGAGTAGCCGCCGATGAAGTTGACGCCCACCGTCTTGGCGGCGTCGTCCAGGGCTTTGGCGACGGTGACATAGCCATCCAGGCCCATGCTCTCGGCGATGAGGGAGATGGGGGTGACAGAGATGCGCTTGTTGATGATGGGGATGCCGTAACGGCCTTCGATCTCCTCCCCCGTCTTGACGAGGTTGCCGGCCATGCGGGTCACCTTGTCATAGACGGCCTTCGCTGTCGCCGCCGCGTCGGTGCGGCAGCAGTCGCGCAGGGAGATCCCCATGGTGATGGTGCGGATGTCCAGATTCTCCATCTGAACCATGCGGATGGTTTCCATGATCTCCTGGGGCGATATGGAAAGGGGCATGAATGAACCCTCCCGACCAGTGTCTTTTTCGCGGCTAGATGCGGTGCATGAATTTGAAAACGTCCTCATGCTGGGCCATGATCTGGACGCCCAGTTCTTTGCCCTTCTCTTCCAGCGCCTTGCGCAGTTGATCGAAGCTGGCTTTGGCGTCGTTCATGTCGATGACCATGATCATGGTGAAGAACTCACCCTGGAGGATCGTCTGGCTGATATCGAGGATATTGGCGCCGGCGTCAGCGATGATGGTGGCCACACTGGCGATGATCCCCACCCGGTCCGCGCCGATGACGGTGACGATGACACGGTTGTCCTTTTTCTCTGGCATTACTTTTTCCACTCCTTGCAAATCAGGGACGCCGCCCCCGGAAATACCCATTTTGAGGTATCTCCTTATTATTCGGGGCGGCGTCTCTATCTCCTGCCTGATGTCTATTTTTGTCGAAATGCGGATGACTTTGGCAAAGCAACAACCTTTTACAGGCAATCCGCTTATGGACGCTGTTCAAAGAGCATCTTGACGGTCTGCCCGTTTTTGATCACCGCCGCATTGGCTTCATCAGTGTCGACATGCATCTCTGCGGCAAAGGACCCGTGCACCCGGATCAGCACATGGTCGAAGCGCAACCCCCGGGCGCCGCCCACCTCGACGGCGATGCGCTCTTTGTCTTTTAGGCCCAGTTGGGCCGCCTCTACCGTGCTCAAGTGGATGTGGCGCGCCGCTACGATGGCCCCTTCCTCCAGCGTCACCTGTCCCTGCGGCCCCACCAGGGTGATCCCCGGCGCACCGGCGAGGTCGCCCGAGTCGCGGATGACCGGCGGGATCCCCAACTTGTAGCAGTCCGTCACGGCCACCTCGACCTGGGACTGCTTGCGCAGCGGCATGAGCAATCGAACGCCCTCGATCAATCCCTTGGGCCCCATCAACGTCACCGTTTCCTTCGCGGCATACTGACCCGGCTGGGACAGGTCCTTCATCCGTTCGGGCTGGTATCCTTCGCCGAAGAGCCGGACCATGTCCGCCTCGGACAAGTGCAAATGCCGGTTGGACACGCCCACGGTGACCTCTTTTTTTGCTGCATCGAACAAAGGTCTCAGCCCCTTCTGTCATCATCCTCCATCCTGTAGGATGACCGGGGGCGGGGCCTTCGTATGAGTGGTTTACCCTTCCAGCGCGGCGGCGCAACGGGGGCAGACGGTCGGACGATCGGCAACGGCGCCCACTTCTTCGCTGTAGATCCAGCAGCGTTCACACTTTTGGCCCGGCGCCTTGACGACCTCGACGGCCAGACCGGCCACATCGGCCTCGCGGTAGGCTGTGGACGGCGCCCCATCGGGCGCGCCAGCCAGTTGAACGGAAGAGACGATAAAGAAGGTGGCCAGTTCTTCCCCTTCCAGGAAGCTCCGCAGATCAGCGTCGACGAAGAGGCGCACCTCGGCTTCCAGGGAATGGCCGATCACCTTGGCCTGGCGAGCCGTTTCGAGGGCTTTCGATACGACAGCGCGGATGTCGAGGAGGCGATCCACCTTTTCCGCCAGGGCGGCGTCGATGAAGCGGCTGTCGGCTTCGGGCCAGCCGGCCGTCTGGACCGTTTTCGCCCGTTCTTTCGCGCCGGGCAGGTAGCCCCAGACCTCTTCGGCGGTGAAGCTGATGAAGGGCGCCAGCATCCGCACCAGGGCGTCGGCTGTATGGTAGAGGACCGTCTGGGCCGACCGGCGCGCCAGCGACTTGGCCGGCGAGGCGTAGAGGCGATCCTTGATGATATCGAGGTAAATGGCGCTCATGTCGACAGCGCAGAAGTTGTGGACGGCGTGGTAGACGACGTGGAACTCGTAGTTCCGGCAGGCGGCGGTGATGCGCTGGATCAGCTTGTGCAACAGCATCATGGCCCAGCGGTCCAGTTCGGTCATCGACTCGAAGGGCACCGCGTCCGTTTTCGGGTCGAAGTCAGCGATGTTGCCCAGGAAATAGCGGAAGGTGTTGCGGATCTTGCGGTAGCCGTCGGCCGTTTGACGCATGATGTTCGGCGACGCCGCCACGTCGTTCCGGTAGTCGACCGATGCGACCCAGAGGCGCAGGATGTCAGCGCCCATGTCCTTGATCACATCCTGGGGCTCGACGCCGTTGCCCAGGGATTTGGACATCTTGCGACCCTGCTCGTCGACGAGGAAGCCGTGGGTGAGGACGGCTTTGTACGGCGCCACACCTTTGGTCGCCACCGACGTGGACAGGGACGAGTTGAACCAGCCACGGTGCTGATCTGAGCCTTCCAGGTAGAGATCGGCCGGGAAATGCAGATCCTCCCGTGTCTCGAGCACCGCCGCATGGGAGGATCCCGAGTCAAACCAGACATCCATGATATCTGTCTCTTTGCGGAACTTGCCGTGGCCGCACTTGCCGCAGGTCAGGCCCGGCGGGACGAGGTCGTCGGCCTCACGGGCAAACCAGACGTCAGAGCCCTCTTTGCGGAAGAGCCCTTGGATGTGGGTGATCGTCTCGTCGTTGATGATCGCCTCGCCGCAGTCGGCGCAGTAGAAGATGGGGATCGGCACGCCCCAGGTCCGCTGCCGCGAGATGCACCAGTCGCCCCGGTCGGCGACCATGTTGTAGATGCGGTCGCGGCCCCAGGCGGGAATCCAGCGCACCTTGTCGATCGCTTCCAGGGCCTCTTTGCGGAAGCCGTCAATGGAAGCGAACCACTGCTCGGTGGCCCGGAAAAGGATGGGGTGCTTGCAGCGCCAGCAGTGGGGGTATTGGTGCTTGATCTTGCCGGCCCGGATCAGCAGGCCCCGCTCCTTCAACTCCTCGATCACGGCGGGGTTCGCCTGCGTCGTCGTCATGCCGGCAAAAGGGCCGCCTTCAGCGGTAAACTTGCCCCGGTTGTCAACCGGCGAGATGACCTCCAAATTGTAGGCTTTGCCGACCTGAAAGTCTTCCACGCCATGGCCCGGCGCCGTGTGAACGCAGCCGGTGCCCTGTTCCAGGGTGACATGCTCGCCCAGGATCACCAGCGAATCGCGCTCGAAAAAGGGATGCTTGCAGACGAGACGCTCCAGGTCCTTACCGGTGAACTCCTGCTCGATCTGGCCGCCTTCCAGGCCCGTGTCAGCCATGAACTTGGCCAGCAGTTCCTTCGCCACAAGCAGCCGGTCTTCACCGAAACGAACGAGGACATAGGCGAATTCGGGATGCACGGTGACAGCCACGTTGGCCGGCAGCGTCCAGGGCGTCGTCGTCCAGATGACCACATAGGCGTCTTTGCCATCGAAGAGGCCTTTGGCGTCCCGAAGGGGAAACTTCACATAAATGGAGGGCGATTCCTTGTCGGCGTACTCGACCTCCGCCTCGGCCAGGGCCGTCTCACAGGAGGCGCACCAATAGACCGGCTTCAGTCCCTTGTAGATGTAGCCTTTTTTGGCCATTTCGCCGAAGACGCCGATCTGGGCGGCTTCAAACTCCGGCTTCAGCGTCACAT
This sequence comes from Heliomicrobium gestii, assembly GCF_009877435.1. NCBI lineage: Bacteria > Bacillati > Bacillota > Clostridia > Eubacteriales > Heliobacteriaceae > Heliomicrobium > Heliomicrobium gestii. Next base: position 28,235 of record NZ_WXEX01000011.1, read on the forward strand.
AGGGGTGATCCCAGTCGCCGCGCACGCCAAGGCGTTTGAAGCCCTTGCGCTGGATGTCCACGTATTTCAGGGCATATTCCTGGCAGCGGCGGCGGAACTCGACAGTGGAAACGGCATGACGGTTCAAGCCGAGGGCTTTGATGGCTTGCTGTTCGATGGGCAGGCCATGGGTGTCCCAGCCCGGCACATAGGGGGCGTCATAGCCGTCCATGGAGTGAAACTTGACGATGAAATCCTTGAGCACCTTGTTCAGCGTATGACCCAAGTGGATGTCGCCGTTGGCGTAGGGCGGGCCGTCGTGGAGAATGAATTTCGGCTTGCCGGCGTTGGCCTTGGCCACCTCCCGGTAGAGGTCGATCTCTTCCCAGAACTTGATCATATCGGGTTCCCGTTTCGGCAGGTTCGCCCGCATGGGAAACTCCGTCTGGGGCAGATTGAGCGTCTTGCTGTAGTCGGGGCTTTCCTTCCCGTTCACTTGCCTCTCACCTCATTTAAAACTAAAAAAACCCTCTCCCCTGTGAAAAGGGGCGAGAGTTCCCTCGCGGTTCCACCCTTGTTCGTTCCGCTCCGGCGCGCAAAGCAACCAGGCTCCCGCGCTGTTTCCTATAGTGCGGTTTAGCGCGTGCACCAAGCGGACACCTCTTGTATGCGCGTAACGGCCGCTGCCGGCGCCGCCTACTCCTGTTCAGCGACGCAGCTCCCGGGGGATATGCGGATAGCGCCCTTGCCCTGGCTTCCACCGTCCCAGGTTCGCTGTCAAGTCGGTATACACGCACCTGTCCCGTTCAATGCTGTTCGATCCTATCCACGGCAATTCATTTTGACGCAGAATGCGCAGAAACATTATACCGAAAGACAGGATCAGATGTCAAACTTCTTCCGTAAATCCTCCGGGGTGATCGCGTCCACTTCCAACGTCTTCAGGCGCGATGTCTCGCCCGCCACCAGGCGTACCTGGCTGCGGGGAACGCCGAAAGCCTTGGCAAAAAACTGCAGGCAGGCGGCGTTGGCTTCGCCGTCGACAGGCGGCGCTGTCAAGCGGACCTTCAAGGCATCATCGAGGAGACCGCAGACCTCGTTTTTCGATGCCCGCGGCTGCAGGCGGATCTTGAAGCGAATGCCGCCGGGTCGTTCCTGGATCCAGAGCATCAGCCGGCCTGCTCCTCTTTATCCAACACAGCCGCCTGCGACCAGGGCCTGGCGTCGGCATAGGGCTCCACCATGCCGGCCATCCCTTCCCAATCCTCTCCCTTGACCGACTCCAGTTGCGACAGCAGCATAGCCCGGAACTGAACACGGAACTGGCGGAACTGGTTGCGCAGGTGTTCGTACTGGCGTTCCATCTCCTGCTGTTTCGTTCGCGCCGCCGCCACGATCTGATCCGCCTGGAGTTGAGCCTCCCTCAGCCGCACCTCCGCCTCCCGTTCGGCAGAAGCCCGCTGTTCATCGGCCGTTTTCTGCGCCAGCACCAATGTGCTGTTCAAGGTCTCCTCCAGTTGGCGATAACGAGACAGGTTTTCCTCGCAGCGGGCAACCTGTTCCTTCAGGAGGAGGTTTTCCTTGTACAATTCCTCAAACGACTGGGCCGCCTGACGCTGAAACTCTTCCACCTCTTCCGGCTTGTAGCCCCAGGCGCCCTTGCGAAACTCTTTCTGGTGGATATCAAGCGGTGTCAGCATGGTTACCCTCCTTGTCCTGTTAGCGGTCGGCCGGTTGCCAGACCGTCAACCGGATGCGTCCCTTTTTCGTCTCGCCGCCGACGCCGCGCAGTATGGCCCGTCCAAAACCGCGCAACGAGAGGATGTCCCCCTCATCAGCCCCTTTGCTCCCGTCGGTCATCTCAAGGCCGTTCACCTTCAACAACCCCCGTCCGATGGCCTCATCGGCCCGCGAACGGGAGAGATGCCAGATCGCGGCGATCAGCGCATCGAGACGCAAGGAAGCTACCGTGAGGGTCCGTTCCTCTCCCTCATCGACGAAAGCCGGAACATTCCCGTCATCGATGAGGCGGATCGAGAGGTCTGACTGGCGCACCTGGCGCCACTGGGACTCCACATACGGGGCCACGTCCGCGTCCAGGGCGACAGCGCAGCCCCGCTCCGTCAACTTGAGATCGCCCACCTTCTCCCGGCGGATCCCCAACCCCAGCAAGGCCCCCAGGTAATCCCGGTGGCCGATTGTTTCGACATTGCCGCTCGGCTCCCCCAATAGCCAGCAGATCCGGCTGTCTGGCCAATCATCCTCATGGGGAAGGAGCACCAACCGCTGGCGTTCGGCCCCCTCATAGCCCCCGTCGGCCACATGGGGGACGCCCTCAGGCCCGCGCAGGAGATCCTGAGCGGCTTTGCGCAGGTACGGTTCCAGAAAATCGGTCACCTGTTGCCGGTAGGTGCGCCGGCACTGTTCCGCCTGATCGAGGATCCGGGCCAGCTTTTCCCGCCCTTCTCCAGGCGGCAGGTGGGAAAAGCGTCGTTCACGAGACGATCCCATTTAGAACATCAGTTGGAGCAGCGCCCGCTCCAACACCTCCAGCAGGATATAGGCGACGATGGGGGAAAAATCGAGGGGCAACGACGCCGGCATGGGGATGATCCGGCGCAGCGGCGACAGGACGGGTTCGGTGATGTCATAGATAAAGCGGATGATCGTCCCATCGGGGTTGTGGGGGAAATAGGAGAGGATCACCCGGATGACGATGAGAAACTTAAGCACCTCAAAAGCAATGTTGACAATCTGATAGGTCTCTCCGATTCCCAAAAGTCACCCTCCATTTCATGCAAGAACCCGGCGGTGGGCCGGGTCATTTCATCGGGAACCTGACAGTTCACGAGCGCGACGTGTTCCCTCGTGAACGGCAGCGTAAACAGCCGAACGGAGACCGCCGTCTTCCAGCGCTTGCACACCGGCGATGGTGGTGCCGCCGGGAGAGGTCACCTTGTCCCGTTCAATCGCGGGATGGTTGCCGGTGCGCCGGATCATCTCGGCCGAACCGGTCACCGTCTGCAAGGCCAAGCGACGAGCCAGGTCACGGGGCAGCCCTTCTTTGACGCCGGCATCGATCAGCGCTTCGATAAACAGATACACATAGGCGGGACCGCTGCCGCTCAAGCCGGTCACCGCATCCAGGTACGGTTCCGGCAGCACCTCGGCAACGCCGACGGCCTCCAGCAGTTGGCGCGCCGCCTCCACATCGGCGTCAGCGGCGCCCCGTCCGCCCGAGAGAGCCGACGCGCCCATGCCGACAAGGGCCGGCGTGTTGGGCATCACCCGCACGATGGGGATCTCTGGCGACAACCAGTCTTCCAATTGGGCCAAGGTGATCCCGGCAGCGATGGAGATGACCAGTTGACTCGGTTCGATGACATCTTTGAGCGGCGCCAGCACAGCCGGCAGGACCTGGGGCTTCACAGCCAGCACGAGAATGTCTGAGCGGCGGCAAACGTCAACGTTGTCGCCGGTGACGGTGACGCCGAGTTGCTCATGGAGCATCTCCCGGCGCGCCGGCGATACATCGGAAACAGTCAGGCTGTCGGCCGGCACGTGCGCAACGAGGCCGCGCAAGAGCGCTTCCGCCATAGCCCCGCCGCCGATGAATCCGATCCGGCGTCCTTCCAATTGGGAACCCTTCACTGAAGCCAGACCTCCTACCCTTTATTTGCCCATGCCAGGGGAGAACGAACCGCAGACAGTTCGTCGTTGGCGACATCACCGGAGATATCGACGTTGCTCGGTGCGAAGACGAAGATGTTGGCGCCCACCTTTTGGCAGGATCCGTTCAGCGCATAGGTGGTGCCGCTGATGAAGTCGATGACCCGTTGGGCCATCTCCCGATCGGCCTTTTCCAGGTTGAGGATCACCTGACGCCGGTTTTTCAGGTGGTCGGCAATCGCTCGGGCCTCATCAAAGGTCTTCGGTTCGCAAACCACTACCTTCAACTCCTTCTTTTGCCGTTCCGTCACCAGACTAACGACAGGAGCCGCCGGCCGCTCTGCCCGTTCCGCACGCTCGGCGCTGCGCCGGGCAAAGGCCGATTCCCGTTCCTCACTCGTGTGGGTTGCTTCCGCGGGCTGTTCGTCCAATTCCTCGATCTCATCGCCAAGTCCCATGATGCTGTAAAATTTTTCGACCAGTTTCGCCATCGAAAAAAATCCTCCCCTCTTACGAGCGACCGCCGAACAGGCCGGAGCCGATCCGGACGATGGTCGCCCCCTCCTCGACTGCCACTTCAAAGTCATTGGACATTCCCATGGACAAGTGCTCCATGTCAACCCTCGGCAACCGTAAATCCTCCACCTCGCGGGCGAGCTGATACAAATCGCGGAAAACCGGTCGCGCCTCCTCAGGTTTTTCCGCGTAAGGCGCCATCGTCATCAGTCCACGGATATGTATGCCCTCCAGGGTCATCACGTCGCGGATAAAGGAAATCGCATCGCGCCTGTCGACGCCATGCTTGGTCTCCTCCCCCGCCACATTCACCTCAACCAGGCAGTCGATCGGCCGCCCGAACCGGGAAGCCTGATGGTCGATCGCCTGAGCCAGCGACAGCCTGTCCAGCGAGTGGATCAATTCCACTTTGTCATAAATGTACTTGACCTTATTGGTCTGCAACGTGCCGATCATATGCCAGCGGACCGGGCCGTGGACCTGGGGATACTTCTCCAACAGTTCCTGCACCCGGTTTTCCCCCAGCAGGTCGACACCGGCATCCACAACCTGTTGGATCCGTTCCACCGGAACCGTCTTCGTTACCGCCAGCAACCGGATGGACTCCGGTCGCCGCCCGGCGCGCAAGGCGGCTTCACGGATTCGTTGGCGCACACGGTCCAAATTTTCTTCCAAATGGCCCATGATCGCTCAATCCCTTCACCACGCTTCGTATTTCGCCGTTCAGCAAGGAAATCCTGCTACTCTTACCTTCAATCTTTACCTTCTGCCAGGTTTTTTATTTAATTTCCTGTCCTTCCCGGACGAGGGCCGGATTTAGGACAACCAGTTCTCCCTCAGCAACCCCGTCAACGATCAACTGATCGCCGACAGCCACCTTGATCTGAACGGGCCGCCACTCGGCTCGGTTTTTCACTGCCAGCCAGACGCCTTTTTCTCCGTTTCGGTCGACCAGCGTATCCTTGGACAGGAGGATCCCTTTATGGATCTTGTCCACGATCCGCAAGGGCAATCGACGGGACTTGAATACGTCCGCCGGCGGGTTGAGCAGTTGAATGACCGCCCAGACGTCATCGGTGCCGCGGACCTGCAGAACCTTCCCGTAAAAGGTGGGACCTGACGCGCTGAGCGCCAGCGTCAGCCGCCGCGAGGGCACCAAGGCGCCGCCCAGGTCTTTTACATTGTAATGCGTCAGAAAGTGGGCTTTCTCCACATTGTCGATGACCTTAAACAACCCTTGTCCGGCCTGGGCCAAACCGTCAGGCGGGATCTCCGCCGGACGCTCCGCCAGCGCGGCAAGCTGTTCCGTGCTTAACTCGTCGAGGGATCGAGGATCGAGCACCTCTTCCAGCCCATCCAACCGGTAGACGATCAAACCGGCCCTGGGCGATGGCAGATCCTGCTGGGAACCCATCTCCTCGCCGACAGAACTGACGCCCTTTAACCGGACCACCGGCGCGCCGACACGCACCCGGTCGCCGTCTTTCACCAACCGCTGGACATGTCCGGCCATCGAGGCATGGACCACCTTCTCATCTCGGATCACCCATCCGGGCAACTCCCGTGTCTCCGCCAGTTGACCGTTTTTGGCCGCCTGCAGATCCACAGTGACTTTGACGAGATAGCCGGTGATTTTGTCTTTCATCCACCAGAGACCGGCGCCGAGGACCGCCAGCAACAGCGCGACCGCCGCCAGGCGAAGGAAAGCCTGCCGTCGCCGCTGTCGCAATGCCTCTTTTCCCACCGGAACCATCGTCAGCCGGGACATGCCGTTTCCCCCTAGCGCCTACAGGATTGATAATGATAGAGACCGCGACAGTTCAAATGATTGATCAGTGAGAATCCCGCCGCTTCTCGACCGGACCTTCGTTGGACAAACCGGTGACTTCGAAGACCTTGAACAGGAGGCTTAAAAAAATCGCCACCACCGTTGCCAAGGCCATCCCTTTCAGGGCGATGGCGCCCCACTGGATCTGGGCGCCGCTGACACCGATGAGCAGGACGACAGAGGTGAGGATCAGGTTGCTTGCCTTGGAGTAATCCACCTTCGACTCGACGAGCATGCGCACGCCCGAAGCGGCGATGACGCCGAAGAGCAGCAGCGATACGCCGCCCATGACCGCCGAGGGAATCGCCTGGATGGCCGCCGACAGCTTGCCCACAAAGGAAAGGACGATGGCGATGATGGCGGCGATGCCGAGGACCCATGTGGAATAAACCTTGGTGATGGCCATGACGCCGATGTTTTCGCCGTAGGTCGTATTCGGCGTCGATCCGAAAAAGCCGGAGAAGATCGTCGACAAGCCGTTGCCGAGAAGGGAGCGATCCAGGCCGGGATCGCGGGAAAGGTCTTTGCCGACGATGTTGCCGGTCACGATCAAGTGGCCCACATGCTCGGCCACTACAACCAGGGCCGCCGGGGCGATGATGGCGATGGCGCTCCAGTCAAAGCGCGGCGCGTAATAGGTCGGCAGCGCCACCCAGGACGCCTCCGCAACCGGCTGCCAGTTGACCATGCCCATGAAGCCGGCCAAGGCGTAGCCGGCGAGGACGCCGAAGAGGATGGGGATGATCGCCAAGAAACCGCGGAAGACGACAGAGCCGATCAGGGTCACCGCCAGGGTGAAGAGCGAGACGGTGATCACCTTCGGGTCCATCGGAACGAGCCCTTTCGGGTCAGGGATCAACCCGGCCATCCCGGCGGCCACAGGCGCCAGTTCCAAACCGATAACGGCAACGATGGCGCCCATGGCCGCCGGCGGGAAGATCACATCGAGCCAGCCGGTTCCCGTCGCTTTGATGATCAGCGCCACTACGGTAAAGATGATGCCCACGACGATGAACCCGCCCAGGGCCGCCTCATAGCCGTACTTGGGCAACACCATCATCACCGGCGAAATGAAGGCAAAGCTAGATCCCAGGTAGGCGGGGATCTTGCCCCGGCAGATCAACAGGTACAGCAAGGTGCCGATGCCGTTGAAGAGGAGGATCGTGGCCGGGTCGACTTTGAACAGAATGGGAACAAAGACGGTGGAGCCAAACATGGCGAAGAGGTGCTGGAGGCTCAATGGGATCGTTTGCAACAGCGGCAGTCGTTCATCGACCTGGATCTCTCGTTTCATGATGCGTGTCTCTCCTCGTTCTGCGTCTTGCAGGCATCAGCCTAGGCGTTCCGGCGAAATCCGCCCGCTTTAGCCCTCTTGTCCCATCATAGCAATATGAGCGACCTTTTTCAAACCCTTCCACAATCGCCCGCAAAAGAATCTTGCTTTTTTAGCCTCTCCGAAGCGTCGCCGATCCATGAGCAAACAACGCAAACAGGCTCCCAGCCAACTGCCGGGAGCCACTGTCCGTTTCCATATGGAACCGCCCTTCTCGATTGCTATTCCACCTATTCGTTCAGATCTTTTCGTTCACCTGAGACCAGGTAGACGACCGTTTCTGCGATGTTGGTGGCGTGATCGCCGAAGCGCTCCAGATAACGAGCCACAAAAAGGAGATGGGTCGATTGGGTGATCTTCTGCTGATCCTGGATCATGATCGACAAAAGTTCTTGAAAAACTTCCTTATATAGAGAGTCTACCTGATGATCCAGCTCACTCATGCGGATGGCCAGTTCCTGGTCTTCAAAGACATAGGCGTCCAGGCCGTCCTTGACCATGCGCTGGCAGATTTGGGCCATCTTGGGGAAGATGATCAGCGGTTTGAAATAGGGTTCCTGGGCCAGACGCCGAATTGATTTGGCGATGTCAACGATGTTATCGCTCATCCGTTCCAGGTCGATGGAGATCCGCCAGGCCGCGCTGATCCGCCGCAGATCCTTGGCCATCGGCTGCTGCATGGCGATCAGTTTCATGCACCGGTCTTCAATCTCCAGCTGCATGCGATCGATCTCATCGTCGTTGGCGACGACCTGATCGGCCAGGGCGGCATCCTGCCGGGATAACGCCTCGATCCCTTTTTCGATCTGTTCTTCCACCAGAGTGCCCATGCGAAGCAGATCCTGCTGCAAATTTTTCAATGACACGTCGAAATCTGAACGCGTCGTCATGAGCCATCCGCCCTTTCCCTTATCCCTTTTGATTTATCTGCGGGAAGCCTTAACCGAAACGACCGGTGATATAGTCTTCGGTGCGCTGGTCCTTTGGATTCGTGAAGATGACCTCGGTGTCGTCAAACTCCACAAGATCGCCGACGAGGAAGAAGGCCGTTTTATCGGAGACGCGCGCCGCCTGCTGCATGTTGTGGGTGACGATGACAATGGTGTAGTGCTGTTTCAGTTCCCGGATCAGTTCTTCGATCTTCAACGTCGAAATCGGGTCAAGGGCCGATGTGGGTTCGTCCATCAGCAATACTTCCGGCTGGATGGCCAGAGCGCGAGCGATGCAGAGGCGTTGTTGCTGGCCGCCTGAGAGGCCGAGGGCCGGTTTGTGCAGGCGATCTTTCACTTCATCCCAAAGCGCCGCCTGGCGGAGAGAGGTTTCGACGATTTCGTCCAACTTGCTCTTGTCTTTGAGGCCGTGCAGTTTCGGCGCATAGGCCACGTTTTCGTAGACCGTCTTGGGGAAGGGGTTGGGCGCCTGGAAGACCATGCCGACGCGCTTGCGCAAGGCCACCACATCTGTGTCCGGGTGGTAGATATCGGTCTCTTCAAACATCAGCCTGCCTTCCACGCGGCAGGTGGGGATGATGTCATTCATCCGGTTCAGGCAACGCAGGAACGTCGACTTGCCGCACCCGGAGGGACCGATCAGGGCGGTCACATCCCGCTCGCCGATGGTGATGCCGATGTTTTTCAGCGCCTGAAAATCGCCGTAATAGAGATTTACGTTTTCAGCGAAAATTTTTGTCTTTGCCATGTTTTCCTCCTACACTCTGCGCATGCGCCGGAAGTACGAACGCAACAGAATGGCCACCAGATTCAGTCCGAGAACGAGTATCATCAGCACCGTCGCCGTACCATAGGGGATTTTGGGATCGGCGTTGGGCACCTGGGTCGCGATCACATACAGGTGGTAGGGCAATGCCATCACCTGATCGAAGACGCTGCTGGGGAGACGGGGCAGGAAAAAGGCGGCGGCCGTCAACAGGATCGGCGCCGTCTCGCCGGCGGCCCGGGCAACGCCCAGAATGGATCCCGTCAAAATCCCCGGCATGGCGTTGGGCAATACGATGAAGAGGATCGTCTGCAGCTTCGTCGCGCCCAAGGCCAGGCTGGCCTCGCGGTAGCCGTTGGGCACAGACCGCAGCGCTTCCTCAGAGGTGGTGATGATCACCGGCAGGATCATCAGCGCCAGGGTCAGCGATCCGGAGAGGATCGAAACGCCGAAGTCCAAAAAGAGGACAAAAAAGCCGAGTCCGAAGAGGCCGAAGACGACAGAGGGAACGCCGGCCAGGTTGACGACGGCGAGCCGGATGATGCGGGTCGCCCAGGATTCGCGGGCATACTCGACCAGGTAAACGGCTGTCATCACGCCGATGGGCAAGGCGAAGACGATCGTCGCCAAGACGAGGTAGAAGGTGCCAACGATGGCGGGAAAGATGCCCCCTTCGGTCATCCCCTTGCGCGGGTTCTCGGTGATGAACTCCCAGTTCAAGGCCGGCAAGCCTTTGGAAAAGAGATCCCAGAGCACGACGATGAGGATCAGCACGATGAAAGCCGCCATGGCGCGCAAGACATGGAAGGCGATTTTTTCAGCAACCTTTGGGGACATGTTACTCGACCTCCTTCATGCGCCGGCTGACGATGTCGGCGACGAGGTTGATCACAAAAGTCATCAAAAAGAGCACAGCGCCGACGACGAAGAGGGCGTAGTAATGGTCGCTGCCGCGAGCCACTTCACCCATTTCGGCGGCGATGGTGGCGGTCATCGTTCGCACGGGCACGAGGAAGGAGTCGGGGATGATGCCGGCGTTGCCGGTGACCATCAATACGGTCATCGTCTCACCGATGGCGCGGCCGATGCCGAGCATCGTCGCAGCGGTGATTCCAGACAGGGCGGCCGGAACGATCACCGTCCGGATCGCCTGCCAGCGGGTGGCGCCCAGGCTGAGCGACGCTTCCATATAGCGGCGAGGAACCGTCGAGATGGCATCCTCCGAGATGGAGGTGATCGTGGGCAATGCCATCAGGGCCAGGGTGATGGCGCCGGTCAGGGCCGTCAGACCGGTCGGCAGGTGAAACAGGTTTTTGATCAGCGGCGCCAGGACTGCCATACCGAAGAATCCGACCACAACCGACGGTATGCCGGCGAGAACCTCAATGGCCGGCTTCAGGATTTCCCGCACGGTGGGGCTGGCCACCATGGACAGGTAGATGGCGGCGCCGACACCCAAAGGCACACTGATCACAATGGCGCCGAAGGTGACGATGATGGAGCCGGCGATCAGCGGCACCAGGCCGAATACGGGCGGGTTGGAGATGGGATACCAGTTTTTTGATGCCAATGTTTTTGAAGCTGTCGTATCCATCAACAGCGGTATGGCTTCTTTAAATAGAAAGAGGAAAATCAGGATGACGGTGACGACGCCGATGAAGGCGCTGATAAACAGAAGACCCTCAGATATCTTTTCAGTGAAGTCCCAGATTCGTCTCTTTTTCGAACCGCTTTTGCTCAGTGATTCTTTGTGCACAACAATGTCATTGGTGATGGCTGAGTTGTCGCCGTTTGGACTCATGCCGCGCCCCCCCTTGATCCGGGTGCTGTCATCGCAGGAAAATGGGCAGAGCACTTCACACTCTGCCCATTCGACTCTTTCGATTGTACTCCAGTCTCCCTTGACAAAACCTGAACCCCTTTTAGTTTATGGACACAAAGTCCATCTTCTTGACGATGGCTTGCCCTTCGCTGCTCAGGATGAAGTCGACGAAAGCCTTGGCTACGCCTTGCGGTTCACCGGCGGCATAGACAAAGAGCGGGCGGGAAACAGGGTAGCTCTTATCTTTGACAGAGGATTCAGAGGGCATCACAGCAGCGGAACCGGCGTCTTTCTTCACACCAAGGGTTTTGATGGTGTCTTTCAGGTAACCGAGTCCGACATAACCGATGGCGCCTTTGTTGCCTTCCACTTCTTTGACGATGGCGGCGTTGGAGTTTTGCAGCAGGGCGTCGCTGCGGTATTCCTTGTTCTTCATGACATGCTCTTTGACAAAGACATGGGTGCCGGAAGAGGTTTCACGGGCATACACAACGATCTTTTCGTCATTGCCGCCGAGCTCTTTCCAGTTGCTCACCTTGCCGGTGTAGATGTCAGAAAGCTGTTCCATGGTCAGTTCTTTGACAGGGTTATCTTTGTTGACGATAAAGCCGATGCCGTCATTGGCGATGACGATTTCTTTAACGTCCTTTTGCGTTTTTCCTTTGATCTCGGCTTTCTCTTCCGCTGTCATATTGCGGGAGGAGTTGCACAGATCGGTGGTGCCGTTCACCAGGGCTTTAATGCCGGTGCCGGAACCGCCACCGGTGACAGCGACGCTGGCGTCTTTGTTTTTCTTCATGAATTCTTCCGCCATGGCTTGGCTCAGGTTGACGATGGTGTCCGAGCCTTTCACCTGGATGGAGCCTTTGATGCCCATGTCGGCGGCGGGCTTGGCAGCGTCCTGTTTGCTTCCGCCGCAACCGGCAACCACAGTGCCCAGCAGACCGACAACGGCGGCCAGGGCCACAACCTTGGAGAACTTCTTCAGCGAGTTCATGAAGTAATGATACCTCCTCGATTTTTTGCGTCATGCCAACGCATGTCCGCAGTTCACAAAAGAAACTATACATTTTGTTTGTTAGCCCCGAATTACGGCGCGATTAAGATTCTGTTAACAGCCCTGCCCTTTGTCGTCGACAACGTATACACTTCCCGACTGCCGCTTGGCCTGCTTCTTCACCTCTGCCGCCACCTCGCCCAACTCCATCGGATGGTCGAACCGTCCAGGCCAGCATTCGACAACGGCCAGGGAAACCGACATGAGCGGGAAGACACAGGCGTTGCCCTGCCGGTCTTTTGACTCGATGCATTGGCGCTGCCGGTCCTCTGACGAATAGAGATTGCCGATTTCACTATCAAAGAAGGCGATGATCTCTTCACAGATGGGGCCGTGGGGACTGCCCGTCAAGATGATAAAGTCGTCGCCGCCGATATGGGCCAGCAGATCATCGCTGCGTCCGAAGGCATGGACAGCGTCGCCGGCCACCTTGGCCAACAGTTTGATCGCCTGGTCGCCTCGCTCAAACCCGTAGCGATCATTGAAGGCCTTGAAGTTGTCCAGATCGAGGTAGATGACCGTAAAGGTCTGGTTCCACTCAAACCGCCGCAGGATATCCTGTTCGATGCGCGGGTTTCCCGGCAACCCCGTGAGCGGATTGGCCGCCAGGGCAAACTCCACCTGAATCCGGGTCATGTGGTCGAGGAGCGACCGGATGGAGACAACGCCAATGCATCGGTTCTCGCCGGTGACGATGATGTGGTCATAGAGGCGTTGCGCTTGTCGTGAGGTGACCATCTGGGAGACGCGATCCAGGCGGACGGCGCCATCGACAATCAACGGGGCATGATCCATGACCAGGGACACGGGCCGATCGGCGTAGAGGGCGACGCCATACTGGTTGGCCAGGTGATGGTACATCTTGTCCCGCATCACCAATCCCACGGGCATTTCCTCGTCAAGGATGACCAGGCTGTTGCAATCAGGGTGACGCTGAAAGTGTTTCATCGCCTCCCGCGTTAGCCGGTGCTTCTGCAAGGTGTGGCACTCCTCCACCAGGCCGCCGATCGTGACGGCGTGAAGCGGCTCCGGACGCCCGCGGGTCTTTTTTTCCGCTAGGACGGCGATCGACTCGGCGCTGGCCCCTTCCCCTGTCGGCGTTGGCCGTCCGATAAAATAGCCCTGACCGATATCCACACCGATCTGACTTAAGAAGCGCAGTTCTTTCTCCGTTTCGATGCCCTCCGCCACAATTTTGGCGCCGATCTTACGCCCGAAAGTGACAAAAGTCTCCATGAGCGCCTGTTTGATCGGCGACGCATCGATGTCCCGGACGAGCGACATGTCGATCTTGATATAGTCAGGCTGCAGTTCGGCGATGGCTTGCAGGCTCGAGTAACCGGCGCCGGCGTCATCGACAGCCACCTGAAACCCTTGTTTGCGATAATGCTGGAGAGTCCGCCGAAAGCTGCCAAAGTCATGTATGGCTGTTCGCTCGGTGATTTCAAAAACGATATTGTGGGGACGCAAGCCGTACTCAGCGATCAGGCGACGTGTGTTGCCCTGAGCAAACTCAGGATCTTTCACCACTGAGGGGCTGATGTTGAGAAAGAGAAGTTGATCCTGCAGAAAATCGCCGCATTCGGCGACCGCCTTTCGCCTTATCTGCCGCTCTAAGGGGTAGAGCAGGCCGGCTTTCTCCGCTAAAGGAAAGAGGACGCTCGGCGAGGCAAAATAGCTGCCGGCAGGACCCCGGCAGAGGGCCTCGTAACCGATAAGCTCTCCCTTTTCCAGGTTAAGCAACGGTTGATAGACGACACGGAATTGTTCAGCTGACATCGCCGCTTTCAACTCCCATACCCGTCGAGACCATTTGGCGTCGCTGTGACCCTTCGCCATCGCCGTCGCTTCCTTGAGGGCATTGTAGACGAGGCTTTCCATGCTCAAGCCGGAGGCGGGGCGAAGAATAGCCCAGCCCAGGTGCAGATCGAGGGGTTCCCGCAAGAGACCGCTGAGGCTTTCGTTGATTGCGGCCAAGGCCTGACTGCGCAGGTCTTCCGCCAACCGCTCCAGAAAATCCAGAACCCTGCCGATTTCCCCCGGCGGCAGGGAGTAGTAAACAGCAAAATCGTCGCCGTTCAGGTTATGTATGAACAAACCGCGACCAACGCCCAGGATCGGTTTCGCCTCCATGATCGCCCGGCTCAGGTTGGTCAGCACCTGTTTGCAGACAGAAAAGCCGTAGCTCTGTTCGATGGCGGTAAAGCCGACAATGTCGAGGAAAACGAGACCGATGCCGTTTTCATTTTCCAATCCCCGCTCGATCTGCTTGAGGACCTCGGCGCTGGACACAGTCGAGGGGAAAAAACACAACTCATGGGAGTAAGGCTGACCAAGGCCTCTCAGCCAACCTTCTAGCATATCGATGGTGCCCAAGCCGTTTGCCTCCTGATTGTTTCATGCCCTTCGGGCGGGCTCGCGGTCACGATGCCTTCCGCGCCGGTTTCCAGACCGGCTGTGGCTCTCGCCTGCTGGGCCAAAAACTGGATGACCCGCAGCTTCAACTGCTGCTCCATCATCTGCACCGGTTCGGTAAAACGTCCAATGGGCAAGGCGGCGATGGAGCGGGTCACCGAGAGTTCATTTTCAGCCTCCGGACAAAACGTTGTCATCACCCTCGTTTCCCCCTTTCATGCTGTTTCACAAAGCAGCCTGAGAAACATGTCTGCATCCTATTTTTCAATCAATTGGCGGCAAGAAAAAAGAAGTCTTCTTCTCCCTAAGGAAGAATAAGACTTCGATTTTATCAATAGATAAACGAGATGTTATTTTATTGTTAATTGATATATTGTGATTGTGCTCATTATTCCTGGAGGGCGGGAAAGGAAACGGTGAAAATCGATCCGGCACCCACCTGAGAATGAACGGTCACCCGGCCGCCGCTGCGTTCGATGATGTGTTTGACGATGGCTAACCCGAGACCGGTGCCGCCCATCTCGCGCGAGCGGGCCTTGTCGACGCGGTAGAAGCGCTCAAAGATCCGCGGCAGGCTTTCTTCAGGGATGCCGATCCCTGTATCCTGCACCTCCAGGGTGACGTTTTGGTCCTGACGAAAGGCCCGGACATGGACGCGACCGCCCTCGGGGGTGTATTTGATCGCATTTTCTGTCAAGTTGACGAGCACCTGTTTCAGGTTGTCCGGCGAAAGCGGCAGTTGAGGCAGGTTTTTTTGCACATCCACCTGGAGGGTGATTCGTTTTTCCAGGGCGATGGGCTCCAAAAGATTGCGCACCCGTTGCATCTCCGGTTCCAGGAAGGCTTGGTCCTCAACCGCCCGCCCTGCCTGGCTCTCGATCCGCGAAAGCTGCAACAGGTCCTCGATCAGGCGCTGCAGGCGCTGGGTCTCTTCATTGATGATCGAAAGGAACCGTTTGGCCACCTTGGCGTCGTCCAGGGCGCCATCGAGGAGCGTCTCCACAAAGCCCTTGATCGACGTGAGCGGTGTCCGCAGTTCATGGGATACGTTGGCCACAAATTCGGTGCGCATCTGTTCAAGTCGCCGCACCTCGGTCACATCATCGATCACCATGGCCGCCCCCAGGAGACGTCGCTGTTCAGTCCAAACGGGAACGACCTGCACCCGGAAGGTCTGCGGTTTGTTCGGCCAGAGCTGCAGCTGCTTTTTCTGGACTTCGCCCGTGTTCAAGGCCTGGATGAGCAAGCTCTCCAATTCCCGATGGCGGAAGGCCTCCAGAAGCAGCTTGCCCCGGACACGGTCCGATTGAATCCGCAACATCTGCTCGGCGGCGCTGTTCATCAACAGGATGCGGCCCATGTGATCAAAGCCGACGACGCCCTCGACCATCGATTCCAGGATCGTCTCAAACTTCGTTTTGTCCTGGCTCAACTGGTGGATCTTGTGGCGAACGCTCTCCGTCGTCTCATAGATCGCCTTGGCCAGTTGACCCAACTCATCGGGCTGATCCATCCAGTAGTGGCTCGCCCCATGGCCCGCCTCCAACCGGCGAACAATCCCTGTGTATTCCTCCAAGGTTTTGGCCAGTTGCCCCGCCCATTGAAAGACGACGCCTGTGGAAAAAGCGAAAAAGAAGACCAACGTGGCCAGCAAACCTGGATGGGTTTCCAACACATCGATGGCGAAGTAGTAAATCCAACCCAACGGCAAGAGCACGAGGACGACAAAGGCCGCTGTGATTCGCCACCGCAGGCTGTGTCGCGCCGCTACGAACTCTGTACCTTCTGACCTGGAGCGCCCCTCCTCCCGGAAGCTGGCCATGATCAGACCTCCGGGTCGCGAAACTTGTACCCGACGCCGCGAACCGTTTCAATGTACCGGGGATTGCCCGGATCTTTTTCAACCTTTTGCCGCAGATGGCGGATGTGGACATCGACGGTCCGGCTGTCACCGAAGAAATCATATCCCCAGATGCGTTCCAACAAAAACTCGCGGGTGAACACCTTTCCGGGATGAGAAGCGAGCCAGCGCAGCAGTTCAAACTCCTTCGGCGTCAAGTCCTGTTTGACGCCCCCCACTCGGATCTCATAGCGATCGGCGTCGATGGTCAACTCGCCTACCTGCATGGGACCGCCGGTGCGCCCATCTCCCCGGGAGGTGCGCCGCAACAGCGCCTTGATGCGGGCAACCAATTCGCGCGGGCTGAAGGGCTTGGTCATGTAGTCGTCGGCCCCCATCTCGAGGCCGATCACCTTGTCCACCTCTTCCCCTTTGGCGGTCAACATGAGGATGGGCAGGTGGGAGGAATGGTTCCGCGACCGGACCCGCCGGCAAAGTTCAAGTCCATCGAGGCGCGGCAACATCAGATCGAGGATGATCAGGTCCGGAAGCTCCTCTTGCAGGTACGCCAGGGCCGCCTCCCCGTCGACAGCCGCCTGGACGGCGTGGCCCTCCTTTTCCAGGTTGAAGCGAACCAGTTCCAATATGTGTTGATCATCTTCCACAACCAGGATCTTTGCCATAGTTCCTCCTTATCGATAAACCTCAGCGGCAAAAATTACGACTGCCCAGAGGCCTTCAGCATGATCAGTGCAGCCTGGCGACCGGTTCGCCCTTTGTCGCGGCGATAGGAAAACAGCGTATCTGTACAAGAGGTGCACCGGCCCAATTCCCCGATATGGGCCTCCTCGATCCCAGACATCACCAACTGCAGGCGCTGGGCGAGGGCCAGATGGAGCGCTCGCTTGCCCTCACTGTCGCGCGGTCCGAGAACCGCTTCAGCGAAGGCCCATCGTTCGCCAAAGGCCGCGGCCACATCATCGCCGACAGGGTAACAACAAGGGCCGATCTGGGGGCCGATCGCCACTCGGATGTCGCCAGGGCGGCTGCCCCGGGCGACAAAAGCCTCCACCATCTTCTTCGGCAAACCGGCAACGGTGCCTCGCCACCCGGCATGGACCGCGCCGATGCGCCGGGCCTGGGGATCATAAAACAGCAACAGACCACAGTCGGCGCCGAAGACGGCCAGAGGCACGCCGGCCGCCTCGGTGGCCAAGGCGTCAGCATCGATCGGCGTCGCAGGAATCGCTCCGTCAATATCCTCCCCTGGACCGACCCAGACGATCCGGTCGCTGTGGACCTGGTTGACACAAACCCAGTCGCCCTCGGGCAACCCCAGCGACCGGGACAAGGCCTGGCGGTTCTGCTTGACCCGGCCTGGCTCATCGCCCACATGAAGGGCCACATTGAGCCCGTCATAGGGCGGGTCGCTGAAGCCTCCCCTGCGAGTGGAAAAGGCGTGAACGGCGCCAGCGGGCCAGCCAAAGCGGTAGTAGCTGAGCGTTCCGTCGTCGATCTGTTCCCAACGGGTAGATTCCGCCATGGATATCCCCCTCTGTATAAAAAAAATCAAGCTATGCCATAGCTTGCAAGGCGCGGCCGGCGGCCATCGATTCTTTGCTCAAAAGGATCCGCTGGTTCCTGGATCCCCGAAAAGGCAGCGACAGTTCCCGCAGGGATTCGACGTAAGGGCCATCGACGAGCCAATCGGCCAGGGAAAGGAGTTCAAAGACATCGCCGTCGTTCCGGCTTCGCTCCAGCAGGGTTTCGAAGGTGTATCCCGAGTAAAGAACCAGATGTCTTCCTGTCGCTTTTATCCGGCGGGCCAGTTCGGCGAAGGCAGTCGCCTGTTCAAAGGGTTCCCCTCCGGAAAACGTCACCCCCTGGATATGGCGTGCCCGGTCGATCTCGGCCAGGACCTCCTCCACTTCCATTTCGACACCCCCGAGCGGGTCGTGGGTATGGGGGTTGTGGCAACCGGAACACTGATGCGGGCATCCCTGGGCAAAGACGGTGGCCCGCACCCCCGGGCCGTCGACAAAGCTGTCTGTCACAATACCGGCCAATCGTATCTTCATTGCGCGTCCCACCTCGTCTCAATTATAGGTGAAGGCGCAGGGAGTGAAAAGCCCCCCGCCAGCGGCGGAGGGCCTTTGAGAACCGTCTTTCCTATTCGTCTCGATTGGACGAGGAGAAGATTAACACATACTTAACCAGTTCGGCCACCGCCACGAGCGCTGAGGCCACATAGGTCAGGGCGGCCGCGCCGAGGACCTTTTTGACCAGACCCACCTCATCACGGCCCACATAATTGTAATGAGCGAGCATCTGCATGGCCCGGTTCGAGGCGTTGAATTCCACCGGCAGGGTGATCACCTGGAAGAGCACGGCGGCGCTGAAAAAGACGATTCCCAACAAGATCATGCCGCTCCAATGGAGAAAAAAGCCGATCAGGATGAGCGGAAAGGCCAGCGACGATCCGATGTTGGCAACGGGAACAAAGGCATGGCGGAGCGATAGCGGCACATAGTCATTCGCATGCTGAATGGCATGGCCCACCTCGTGGGCGGCAACGCCGAGCGATGCGACCGAGTACCCGTGATAGACATCAGGCGACAGCCGAACCGCTTTTGCTCCGGGATCATAATGGTCCGAAAGCCGGCCTTCGACCATCTCGACGGGCACGTGATGGAGACCGTTGGCGTCGAGCAACCCTCTGGCCACCTGGGCGCCTGTGTTGCCGCCGCGTGCGGAAACTTCTGAGTACTTGCTGAAGGTGCTGGACACCTTGTACTGCGCATACAGGGCCAGGAAAAAGAAGGGCACGACGATCAGGTCATAGGCGGAATAGAACATGAATTCACCTTTCCTTTCCCTTCGCTGAACAATGGAATAAAACGGGGCTGCACACTCAATATTTTAGCGGAAAGGCAAAAGCATTGTCAATCTGTCATCCATTTTATTCCATATCTTGTTCAGCCGCCTGCCAGCGACAGAGCCATGCCTCGGCCAGATCGACGAGCAGGATCAAGGCGAATCCAAGCAGTCCCATAGCGATGATCCCGGCGAACATCTCTGCAGAGGCGGC
Organism: Heliomicrobium gestii; assembly: GCF_009877435.1. Classification (NCBI taxonomy): domain Bacteria; kingdom Bacillati; phylum Bacillota; class Clostridia; order Eubacteriales; family Heliobacteriaceae; genus Heliomicrobium; species Heliomicrobium gestii. The sequence continues at coordinate 47,498 of NZ_WXEX01000011.1, forward strand.
GCGGCTCCAGGCATCCATGATGTAGTAACCGAGCCCCTCGGTGGTCGCGAAAGATTCCACCAGGAAGAGAACGGCCACCGCTGTTCCCATGCTGATGCGCAAGGAAGTCAGGATGTCGGGCACACAGGCGGGGATGATCACATGGCGATAGAGGTCCCAGCCGCTGCCCCCCAGGGAACGGAGGGAGAGCAGGTCGTATTCGCGGACGCTTCGGGCGGCGTCCCGCGTCGTCACCAGGATCTGATAAGAGACGATCAGGGTGATCAGAAAGACCTTTGAGGCATCGCCGATGCCGAGAAAGAGCAGCACCAGCGGCAAAAAGACGATTTTCGGGATGGGATAGGTGAGAAAGACGACCGGCGCCACCCAGCGATCGGCCTTCGGGTTTCTCCCCAGAAAGAGACCGGCGGGAACGGCCAGCAGGATCGAGAGAAAAAGGCTGACCAGCACCCGAAAGGTACTGGCCCAAAGGTGGCTCGGCAAGGGGCCTGAAAAGGATATGCCAAAAGCACGGAAGGCCTCGCCCGGCGTGGGCAGCATGGGGTTGTGAACGGCCTGCGCCAGCAGCTGCCAAAGAGCGATCAGGACAAGGGCGGCGCCGACCATCGCCAGGCCGCTGCGCAATCGCCTCATCGTCCCTCCCTCCTTTCGGAAGCGGTGACCATGAGCCGGCGGATCTCGTCACAGGCGGCGTGAAATCCCTTTTGCCGGCGGTAGTCCGGCGCGCCGGCGCCGCTGTTTTCCACTTGGCCGATGATCCGCAGCGGGGGGCCGTCGAGGATGAGGATGCGCTGGCCGAGGAAGGCGGCCTCCTCGATGCTGTGGGTGACGAGGACGATGGTCAGCCCATCGCGGCCGGCGATCTCCAGGATCAGATCCTGGAGCGACTCCCGTGTCAACGCGTCGAGCGAAGAAAACGGTTCATCCATCAGCAACAGGTCCGGTTGTGTCGCCAAGGCACGGCCCACGGCCACCCGTTGCCGTTGCCCGCCGGAGAGTTGGCGGGGATAGCGGCGCTCTGTTCCCGCCAGGCCGAGCCGTTCGATCACGGGACGAACCTGCTCGACGGCCTCTCGCCCCCCCAACCCTTTTATCCGCAAGCCCAGGGCGATATTCTCTTCGACCGTCTTCCAGGGGAAGAGACCGAAGTCCTGCAGGATCAGCGACGTTTGGGGCCGGGGGCCGGCCAGTGGGCGGCCGCCCACATCCAACCGGCCGCCCCCATGGCGACCGCCGGTGTCACTCGGGTCGCCGGCGTTGCTGCGGTCGCCGGTGTTGCTACTGGCTTTGTTGCTACTCGCGGTGTCGCCGCGGTCGCCGTTGTCGTTACGGCCGCCGCTGGGCCGGAGCAACCCCGCCAGCAGCAGCAGCAGGGTGCTCTTCCCGCAACCGGAAGGTCCGATCAGGACACAACGCTCCCCCTCGGGAACGGTGAGGTCAAAGTCATCCAATATGGTTACATTGTTCCCCGGTTGGCGGTAAGCCAACCGGAGATCCCTGGCGACAATCATGGCGCCAACGACGGATCGACCAGATCCTCATAGGCATAGGGTTTCTCCAGCAGTTTTTTCGCCGCCATCCAATCCATCACCCGCGTCAGCTCCTCCCGGCTGGGGGGAACAGGCTTGGAGAAGGTGGGCGACTGGTAGCTGTCCTGGATCTCTTTCGGGATGTTCGCCTTGGCGACAACGAGGGGACGGTATTTGACCGGATCGGCCGTCAGCGCCTGACCGGCCTCGCCGTAGACGGCGACGACCTTCTTGATCGCCTCCCGGTTTTTCTCGACGCTGTCCTTGCGGAACAGCAACACCGTCTGGGAGATGTTTTTCTGCGTATCATCGGCGATCAACCTCGCCCCCTGCCGTTCGGCCAGGAACGCCAACGGATCGGGCAGGATGGCGGCGGTGATCTGATCGCTCAAGAGCATCTGCAGTCGCACCGGGATTTTGGGAATGGCCATTTTCTTGACGTCGCCCGGTTGGAGCCCGCCCTCGGCCAGGAGCTGGTCGCCCACAAACTCGATGATGCTGTTCTCCGAGATGGCCAGTTGGGCGCCCTTCAGATCAGACAGGCGCTGCACCGGCGACTTGGGCGACGCCAGCAGGGCGAATCGGCCTTCTTTGGCGGTGACGCCGAGGCCGACAGCCGCCACTTTGACGGGGGTGCCGCTCTTTTGCAACAGCGCCACCGCCACCAGATCGGCGACCTCGCCGTCAATCTGACCGGCCTGCATGGCCGCATCCCGTTCTTGGGCAGAACTGAAGGGCACCAGGGTCACATCGACGCCACGGGCCTTAAACAAGCCTTCCTGTTCGGCCACATAAAAGGGCAGGTTGTCTTCGATGGGCAGGATGCCCAGTTTGACAGGTCCAGCGGCAGCGCCGGACGGGGCCGGTGTGGACTTCGGATCGGCGGCCTTGGATTCGCCGGTGTTGCCGCAGCCGGCCAGCAAAACCACCTGGAGGGTGAACAGCGCCGCCAGCGCCAAAGCCAGCAGGCGGTTAGGACGTTTCCGCTTCGGTTGGGCCTGTTCGATCATCATCAGCACTCCTCTGTCTTATCGTGAAATACATATCTTGCGATTATTCGACAGGCTGGCTCCGAATCCTCCCCGTCCTTACCTATCCTCCCTCGTCCTTACCTATCACTCTCGTTACCTATCAACCTCGTCTAGCATCCCTCAACGGCGTCGCTGCCCAGGTACTGGCTGACCACCTTCATGGCGCAAAGTTCCCCGCACATGGAACAGGCCGGCGCGTCATCGGCATTGCGAGCTGAACGCACCTGCCGGGCATGGTCCGGATCGATGGAGAGTTCGATCTGGCGGCGCCAATCGAGGGCCTTGCGGGCGCGGGACATCTCCAGGTCCCAGTCGGCGGCGCCGGGGATGCCTTTGGCAATGTCGCCGGCATGGGTGGCGATGCGGGCCGCAATGACGCCCTGATGAACATCCTCCGCCGTCGGCAGCCGGAGGTGTTCCGCCGGGGTGACGTAACAGATGAAATCGGCGCCCGCCATCGTAGCCATTGTCGCCCCGATGGCGGAGGAGATATGGTCGTATCCGGCGGCGATGTCTGTTACCAGTGTGCCCAAAACGAAATAGGGAACCTGGTGGCAAAGCTGTTTTTGCATCTGGATCGTCGTCTGGATATGGTGGGCCGGCACATGGCCGGGGCCTTCGACCATCACCTGGACGCCGGCTTCCAGCGCTCGTTGAACCAACTCGCCCACCAGGATCAGCCCTTGGATCTGTGCCCGGTCGAGTGAGTCGGCGATGGCGCCGGGCCGGATGGCGTCGCCGATGGAGAGGGTGATGTCATAGCGCTTGGCGATCTCCAGCACACGGTCAAATCGGGCGTAGAGCGGGTTTTCCCTGCCATGGTGAAGCATCCAACCGGTCATGAAAGCGCCCCCTCGGGAAACGATGTCCGTCACCCGGCCCTGCCGGCGCAACCGGTCGATCACATCCATGTTCAAGGCGCAGTGCAAGGCCATGAAATCTACGCCGGCTTCGGCATGTCTTTCGATGGCGGTGAAGATATCCTCCTCTGTCAAGGCGACCACAGAGCCGTAGCGTTCAATCGCCTCTTTCGCGACCTGATACAGGGGCACAGTGCCCACAGGCAACCCTGTGCTGGCGATGGTTTGGCGCAGGAATCCCTCAATGTCGCCGCCTGAGGAGAGATCCATGATCGTATCGGCGCCGGCCTTCTCGGCGGCCCGCAGCTTATCCAGTTCACCCTCGCTTTCCATCAGGTCTGACGATGAGCCCACCGATGCGTTGACTTTCGTGCGGATGCCCTTGCCTACAGCGACAGGATCCACATTGGGGCGGCTGTTGTTTCCCAGGATGACCATGGTTCCCTCTGCGATGGCCTGGCGGATCCTTTCGGGTGAGACCTTTTCACGGTTGGCCACGTATTCCATCTGGGCGGTGATGATGCCGTTGCGGGCGAATTCAGCTTGGGTTTTCTTTGTCATGGCGATTCCTCCTTCGTTATGTTGGGAACCGGTTTGCTCCGGTCAGTCGCCTTGCCTGTTAACATGACATGAGCGCCTTCTATGTCTTAGCAGAACTCAACGGGCGTTCTGAAATACTCGGCCAGAACTCGGCGGGAACAGCCATCGCCGCAGGCATGGCAGTTGATCTCTTTTGCCATGTCTTCCGATCCGGCGGCCGCCTCGGCTGCCGGACCTACCGGCGTGCCGGCGGCGCTCCTGGTCGACACAAGCCCATCGGGATCAAGGGCCAGCCTCTGTTCCGCCTTCCGGTTCTGCCAGCCCCGCGCCTGGGAAAGGGCGGCGTCGCGCTCGACAGCGGCGGCGAACCCTTTGGCCACGTCGGCGGCATGAGCGGCAATGCGGGCCGAGATGACGCCGGTCCGGACATCCTCCACCGTCGGAAAGCGAACATGTTCCGCTGGGGTGACGTAACAGATCAGGTCGGCGCCGGCAGAGGCGGCCAAGGCGGCGCCGATGGCGCAGGTGATATGGTCATAACCGGGCGCAGCGTCTGTCGCCAGGGGCCCGAAGATGAAGTAGGGCGCCCCTTCGCAGAGCTGTTTCTGCAGTTGAACCGTCGTGTGGCAGTGATGCAGGGGCGCATGGCCCGGCCCTTTTACCATCACCTGCACACCGGCGTCACGGGCCGCCCGGACCTGTTCGCCCAGGATCACCATCTCCTGCACCTGCGCCCGATCCAGCGAGTCGTGGCCCGAACCGGGTCGCAACCCATCGGCCAGGCTGAGGGTCACATCATAACGCCGGCAGATGTCAAGCACTCGGTCAAAGTGGCGGTGAAACGGGTTTTCCTGTTGGTGATGAAGCATCCAGCCGGCCAGCGAAGCGCCGGCCCAACTGACCATATGGGTCAGCCGGCCCTGCCGCCGCGCCAGTTCCAACGCCTTTAAGGTCATCGCCGAGTGCAGGCCAAAGAAGTCGACGCCCTCGGCGGCGTGACGCTCCATGGCGTCAAACATCTCCTCCACCGTTGTGGCAAGAATGCCGCCCCGCCTCGCGTCGCGCCGGCAGGCAAAGACCTCATACTGGGGCAGTGTGCCAACGGGTTTTGTGGATGTCGACAGCACATGCCGGCGAAAGAGGGCCAGATAGTCCTTCAATTCAGCCTCCGGTTCCCGCAGGCGATCGACGCCGGCTCCGATGGACAGATCCAGGACCGCATCTGCCCCTGCCGCCAACAGAACCTCTAGCTTCTTACGCTCTTCCGACTCGGATCCGCCCTCCAGGGGCAGTCCGATAGAAGCGCTGACTTTGGTGCGCAAGCCCTTTCCAAAGGCGACAGCCTGCCGTCTTTCGGCCCGCTTGCGGTTGTAGGGCAAGACGATGGTTCCATCGGCCAGCCCCCGGCGGATCGCCTCGGGCTCCACCTGTTCCCGCTGGGCCGCCTCAGCCATCGCGGGCGTGATCATGCCCTGCAGGGCTGCCTCGCGCTGGGTAATCTCCACTCCGTTCAGCCTCCTTTTTTCTGTCTCCCGACTGTCCGGCAAATAAAAAAAGCCCCCAGATCCATAGCGGATCCGGGGACTTTGCCATCATCCCTGAAGGGTCTCCTTTGCCGGGAAAGAGACCCTTAGACCGTACACAGGCAGGTCTTCTGGCTCGGGTTCCTCGCTGGCTGCGCCTTCCCTCTTGCGAAGTGGCCTCTTGCAGCCGGCTCCCCCATACAGCGGCGGGACCGCCCGGGATTCGCACCCGGTTCCCTATTCTCCCTTGCGGGCACCTGTGAACACTTTATGAAATTGATTGGTTGCGCTTATTATCATAATCGCAACATGTTCGCCTGTAAAGATGGATTTTCCAAAAAAACATCCACAGTTCCAGCCACTCGCAGGGCCTTACAGGGCGTGAAACCCCAAAGCGCAGGCCAGCAACCCCACAATGGCGCTGCCGCCGACGTAAACGCCGCAGCGCAACCATTCCCCGTCCTCGATCAGCCGGACGGCCTCAACGGTGAAGGTCGAAAAAGTGGTAAAGGCGCCCAAAAAGCCGATCTGAAAGACATTTTTTTCGATCGATTGAATGCCTGGGTTGCTTGCTGCATGAGCCGCTGACAGACCAAGCAAAAAGGCACCCGCGATATTAATGAAAAAGGTCGATGGCGGATAAGCCAGGGAAGTCCGTCGCGCGACAGCGACGCCGACGCCATAACGCGCAAGGGCGCCCAAGGCGCCGGCGGCGCCGATCGAAAACAAATCCCACGGCGTCATCGGTCCACCTCCAGCGCAGCGGGACGATTTTCCTTCATCATTCGAGCGCCGCGCGTTCCAAGAGCGCTGACCAGCACACCCAGAACAAGGCTGGACAACACATAGGCCCCCGCCAAGGCAGCCTCGCCCGCCTCCAACATGCGCACGCTCTCGAGCGCGAAGGTGGAAAAAGTGGTGAAAGCGCCCAAAAACCCCGTGGCGAAGCCGAGCCGAAGGGCGGGTTTGATCGCCACTACCTCCATGGCTACCGTCAAAAAGAAAGCGAGCACAAAAGCGCCCAGCAGGTTGATCGTCAAGGTCCCCCAGGGGAAACCGGTCTGATCGGCCAAAGGCGCCATCCATGTTCCCATAAAAAAGCGGGCCAGCGCCCCCAGAAAACCGCCGATCGCCACAGCAATAGCGTTCATCGCCGGTCCCTCCTTAACAGAGCCCGCTTGGCTGCGATCCTTTTTGCGGAGACGCCTTCCATGCACGCAACCCCTTCCAACAGGACCGCCGCCGCCCCACCCGAGGCGATGGCCGCGCTGCCGGCAACTGGGGCAGGCTCATCCCGCCCTTCCCCCTCTTGGGGCAGCACGACTCGCGCCGCTCGGGTCGTCTCAGTCCTTCCCGCCCCGTACGCCCGGTGACGGCCTGTCATCTCCGCCGGTTCCCCCACCTCGACGATGGAGATGCCGCCGTTACCCAGGTCTTTTTTTCGCACCCGGCAGCCCCGTTTCAACCGGAGATACCACAACAGGATGCGGAGAAACCCCTGATGGGAGATGACGACGATCGATCCCCGCTCCCTCGCCACATCCAACAGTTGTGTCCAAGCGAGCCGGGCGCGCCGAAAGGCCTGGTAGAGCGTCTCCTCGCCCTGCGTAAAGGGCCAGGCGTGACGCCACACCGTCATGGCGATGAGCAGACAGAAGGGGATCGCTCGTCGATTCCCGCTGCCGGGAAACTTGGACAGGACGATTTCGCCAAGGCTTTCCATGGTAACCACCTCTGCGCCCCATGCTCGGGCGAGGATGGTCGCCGTCTCCTGGGCTCGTTGAAAATGGCTCGCCACCACCACCGGGACGGGGCGCAGCCTGCGGGCCACCGCCTCGACCTGACCGATTCCCGTCGTGTTCAACCGCACCATCGATGGCGATCCGGACATCATGGCGTTAAATGTGTCAATCGTAAAGCGAGCCCCAAGCGGTATGATGTTTTCGTCCGTTTGCCCGTGGCGGACGAAGATAATCTGCATATTAACCGACTCCATCTTGTCATTCAAAAACCCCATGGCAAGAGCAACCCCTCGCCAAGCGCCTTGTACGTCTTTTTTGTCCGGGGTCAGACACATCTTTAAGTGTAGTATGGGGAGAAAGGATCGTCAAGCTACTATTTTCCACTTATTGCCACAAAGCAGGATTGCAGCCTATTTACGTCGAAATCATCATGTTGAATAGCCGAGTCGTCATTGATCATTGATATATCGAAACTTGATGTATCAATGACATTGATACACCGATCAATGCCTACCGCCTAACGACGTCGTTCAGCGATAGCATGGGCGGTGAATTCCAAACCATCACGTAAAAGGTAAGACCGTCCATCACCGGATGATGAACGATATGGAGTGACTTGCATGCTGCAACAGGCCCGGACACTGCTGAACCGGCACTACGGCTACACCGCCTTCCGACCCGGCCAAGAAAAGATCATCGAGAGCCTGCTCACCGGTCGCGACACCGTGGGCATCATGCCGACCGGCGGCGGCAAGTCGATCTGCTACCAGATTCCGGCGCTGCTGTTGCCCGGGCTGACTGTGGTCATCTCCCCGCTGATCGCATTGATGAAGGATCAGGTGGACAACCTCCAAAACCTCGGCATTGCCGCCACCTTTATCAACAGTTCCCTCGACAGCGAGGAGGTCGACAGTCGCGTCCACCGGATGAACCGGGGCGAATTCAAACTGATTTACCTCGCGCCGGAGCGGCTGGAATCTCCTCATTTCCGCCACCTGTTGCAGCGGTTGCCTGTCTCGCTGATCGCTGTCGACGAAGCCCACTGTGTCTCCCAATGGGGTCACGATTTCCGCCCCAGCTATCTCTCCATCGCCTCCCTGGTCGCTGACTACCCCCGCCGACCCCGCGTGTCCGCCTTTACCGCCACAGCCACTGAAGCCGTGACGGAAGACATCATCCGTCACTTGGGGTTGCAACAACCCCATGTCTTCGCCACCGGCTTTGACCGTCCCAACCTGTCCTTCCGCGTCATCCGAGGCGAAAATAAAAAAGATTTTCTGGCCCAGTACCTGGAGGCGAACCGGACACGAGCCGGCATCATCTATACGGCGACCCGCAAGGAAGCGGACCTCCTCCAGGAATACCTTCTCCGCAAAGGCTTCCGCGCCGGCAAATACCACGCCGGATTGGCCGATTCGGAGCGGGAGCAGGCTCAGGAAGCATTCCTCTACGACGACAGCCGGATCATGGTGGCCACCAACGCCTTCGGCATGGGCATCGACAAGTCGAACGTGCGCTTTGTCATCCATTACAACATGCCAAAAAACATGGAATCCTACTACCAGGAAGCGGGGCGGGCCGGACGAGACGGCGAGCCGGCCGAATGCATCCTGCTCTTCAGCGCCCGCGACATCAACACGCAAAAGTTTCTCATCGAACAAAACCAGGCCACACCGGAGCGCAAATCGATGGAGCATCGCAAGCTCCAGTCGATGATCGATTACTGTCACACGCCGCGCTGCCTGCGCAGTCATATCCTCAACTACTTTGGCGAGGAAGCGCCGGAGCGCTGCGGCAACTGCAGCAGTTGCGCCGATGACGTCGAACCGGTCGACATCACCACGGAAGCCCAAAAGATCTTCTCCTGCATCGTTCGCATGCAGGAGCGATTTGGCATGAACCTGGTCGCCGAGGTTCTCAAGGGATCGAAAAGTAAGAAAGTGGCCCAGTCCGGTTGCGACCGCCTGTCCACCTATGGGATCATGCGAGAGTACACGATCAAGGAGATCACCGACATGATCAGCATCCTCACCGCCGAAGGTTACCTCTATGTCACTGAGGGCGCCTTCCCCGTCGTGCGCCTGCTGGAAAAAGCCGTCCCTGTGTTAAAGGGACACGAAAAGGTCTTTCTCAAGGTGCGTAAGCGCGCCAGCCGTTTGGAAGCCGACAGCGACATCTTTGAGAGCCTTCGCCGGCTGCGCAAAGAGATTGCCGACCGGGACGGCGTCCCTCCCTACATCGTCTTTCCCGACAGCACCCTCCGCGAGATGTCCCAGCGGCTTCCCCTCGACCGGGCGTCGCTGCGGGCCATCAGCGGCGTCGGCGACACCAAGCTGGATCGGTACGGCGACGCCTTTCTGGAGGAGATCGGCCGCCACATAAAGTAATTCACCCTCTCCACCGCAGCGGCATAAGGCTATGAGTGTAACATGCGCGCATATCGGTGGAAAGGGTGACATACACATGTATGATGATCCGTATCAATCCCCTCACGACGGCTTCTCCGCGTCGGTCGACGGCCGCGCCTACCTCCGGGTGCTCCATGCCGCGCCCAACGCGCCGCCGGTGGACGTCTACGCCAATGACGTCCTGATCATCCAGAGGCTTCCCTACGCCCGGTTTACCCAGTACTTCCCCGTCCTGCCCGGCCGTTACCGGATCGACGTCTACCCGACGGGGACCCGGACAAGGCCGGTCATCGGCACCGTCGTCGATATCCCGGATCGCTCGATTTATACGGCAGCCGCAGTCGGCCTCCTCCCCAACCTCAGCCTCCTCCCCATCAACGACCCCCGACTGCCCCGCCGGCCTGACTCCGTCTTCATCCGCTTCGCCCACCTGTCACCGAACGCCCCTGCCGTCGATATCACCCTGCCCAACGGCACCGTGCTGTTCCGCAACGTCTCCTTCCGTCAAGTCACCGGTTATATCCCTGTCCCGCCGGGCGTCTACACCTTGCAGGTTCGCCTGACCGGCACCTCACAGGTCGTCTTGACCGTGCCGAACGCGCGTCTGCTGCCCAACCGCTTCCTCACCATCTACGCCGTCGGCCTAGCCGGCGGTCGCCCGCCCCTGCAGGCGCTGATCGCCCTTGACGGCAACAGCTACCTGCCCTTGACCAGCTTTCCCACGCCGACACCTTTTGCAAGTCCCGGAACGCCTTCGCCCGGAGGCCCCTTTGGCGGGGTGCCGACATCACCATGACTGGAGCGGGTTATTAATCATTACACCTTTTAAAACCACAAAATCCGACAGCGCTGAACGGGATGGCGCTGTCGGATTTTCTTTTCTCTACAAGAATTTATTCAAACTGCTCCTTGACGTTTTTTAACTCCTTCCGAATCTCGATCCCTTGGGGGCAGTGACTCTCACATTTGCCGCACTCCACGCATTTCGAGGCGGGGGCCCCCAGTTTTGCCAAGCGACCATACATGTATTTGGCTATAGGCGTGCCGTCAAAGACCCAATGATCATTGTAGGTGGAGAAGCACATCGGGATGTTGATGCCGACTGGACAGGGCATGCAGTAGGCGCATGCGGTGCAGTTGACTTTTACTCTTTCCTTGAATGATTCCCTCACCGCGTCAATGATGGCCGCTTCTTTTTCCGTTAACGAATTCGCTTCCGCTTCCTGGGCGACACGAACATTCTCGATAACTTGCTCCATCGTTGTCATCCCGCTCAACACAAGTGAAACATCGCGATGATTCCATACCCACCTCAAAGCCCATTCCGCAGGGGTTCGTTTGACATCCGCTTGATCAATAATACCTTTCGCTTGCTCAGACAGTCGAACCAGGTTACCGCCTCGTAACGGCTCCATCACAGCAATGCCTAAGCCTTTTTCGGCAGCGTAATCTAACCCTTCTCTGCCTGCTTGGAAATCTTCATCTAAATAGTTGAACTGAATTTGACAAAAGGACCAATCGTAGTCATCAACGATTTCCTTAAATAAACCCAATTGATCATGAAAGGAAAATCCGGCGTATCTGATTCTTCCATCTTGAATCGCTTCATCGAGAAACTCATGAATGCCTGCCTCTTTTAATACAGGCCAGACATTCTTATTCAAGGCATGAACCAGATAAAAATCGATGACATCGGTCTTCAAGCGCTCCAATTGTTCATTCAAGTACCGATCCATATCGGCTCTCGTTTTGATTAACCAACTAGGAAGCTTGGTGGCCAACTTCACCCGCTCTCGGTAGCCGCCTTCCAACGCTTTTGCGACAAAGGGTTCACTCTCCCCAGCGCGGGCGAAGCCAGTCCCATGATAGGGAAAAGCCGTATCAATATAATTCACGCCGGAATCAATGGCGTACCGGAGCATCGGTATGGCCTTTTCTTCATCTATTTTCGTTTGGTCACCGTCGATAACTGGCAACCGCATACATCCAAATCCCAAAACAGATACCATCTCATTGGTCTTCCCATACTTTCTATACAACATATTGCTGCCACCTTTCTCAAGCGCCTGAATTGCTCAAGCGCAATTTCACCATCTTTTTTCACTCTGCCTTAAACAATGCACAAATAATGATTGTTTAATTCACCCTTTCCCACCAACGGGAAAAGACTTGTTGCTCCTTTTCAAGATCTACCGGCTCTCCGATCATGGGGGTAAGCAGCCGGTAGTTTTTATTTTGACTGGCCAACGCGATCCGTTTCAATGGATCATCCCAGGGATGGTTGGAGATCGCAAACTTGCCGGAGTGGCCCGCGAATAAGGCCTTGGTTTTCAATTCTTCAGCCGCCTTCGCCGCCTCCTCCGGCATCATGTGGATATTGGCCCAACTCTTGTCGTACTGGCCATTGTCCAGAAGGACAATGTCAAAACCATTCATTTTTTCTCCGATTTCCTTGAAATGGGGTCCATACCCGCTGTCACCGCTGAAGAATATCCGCCGCTGCGGCGTGACCAGCGCAAATCCAGCCCATAACGTCTTGTTTCTGCTGAGCAGGCGGCCGGAAAAATGGCGAGCGGGCAGTACATGGATGGTAACGCCATTGTCCAATTCTAACGCGGTAAACCAGTCCGCCTCGTGGATGCGTCGTTTTTCAAATCCCCATTGGTCAAAGTAAGAGCCCACGCCTAACGGGCAGATCACATTTTTCACTTTCGGTTTCAAGGCAGTCACCGTAGGGTAGTCTAAGTGGTCCCAATGATCGTGAGAGATCAACAAATAATCCATTTCCGGCAGATCATCGGCTGCATATGGATTGGTTCCCTCAAAAACCTTGTTTGCAAAAGAGACCGGTGCGGCATAGGAACTGAGCACAGGGTCAAGCAGAAACCGCTTGCCTCCCATCTGTATGAAGTACGAAGAATGACCCAGCCAAATTAGGATATCCTTCCCTCTGTCCAGGGTCTTCAGATCCGTTTTAACGGTGGGAATGGCATCCACCGGACGCAGCCGCTCTTTTTTAGTAAAAAGAAACTCCCACAGCACTGAAGAACTGCTTTTTTCTCCGGTAAATTGAGGAGTGGGGATTCGGTTTTGAAATTGATCATCACGATATTGGGGAGAGTTTTTTATTCTTTCCAGGTCAGCGCCACCGGGCAACCTGCCAAACTTGGGATGCCGCAGGTACAGACCAATACCCAAAGCGAACAGGATGAGGCTAATGAATAAGGCAAACCACATCTTTATTACCCACTTTTCATGTACTTCCTCTAAAGTATTGAATCACCTTTTCTTCTGGCCCTTCATCTCCTCCTCTGCGTTTCCCACAATCGCCTGAAACCACATCTATGTTCTCCTGAAATACCATCGTGTAAAATCGTATGGCCCCGACAATCCAGCCAAGGTACTGTGCGTTCGCCCAGCGCACACGCCCATCCGCACGATGTGAAAGACGTTATTTGCGCCTCCAACAACAGCTTAACACCTGGAGTTGCCTCCAAGTCAAGTGTGCTTATGAAAAAACAGGAGTTCTCCAACTTTCGGCAAAACAAAGCCGCTTGTTGGGCACAATCGCTCCGTTGTACTCGTCTTCTCAACCAATCCACTTGTGCAAGTGAATCAACGCCCCGCCGGCCGAGCCGGGGGCGCAAAAATGCCGAGGCGTCATCACCTCGGCATTTCTTCTCAGCTTACTTGGGCAAATGCATGACCATCAATGGCAGCAATCCGACTTCGGATTGAAGTGAACCCGCCGGTTCGACTCCTCCGCCTTCTTGGCGTCGTTAAAATGATCCAGTGTCGAAAGGTAGCCGGTGATGCGGCGCACCCGGGAGATGCGGTCACTGCCGCACTTCGGACAATTGTCTTGATCGATGACACCGTTCAGTCCGCAGGACTTGCAGATATCGACGGGGAAGTTCACGGCCGCGTAGCCCATGTCTGCCTCATACATGGCCTTGACGAGGGCCTCAAAGGCTTGCAGGTTGTGCTGGGGCGCCGACGGCAGTTCCACATAGGAGATGTGGCCGGCGTTGGTGTACTGGTGGTAAGGGCCCTCGACGGCGATCTTCTCAAAAGCGTTGATTTTGTATTCGACAGGGACGTGGAAAGAGTTCGTGTACCATTCCCGGTCATTGATGCCTTCGATCACGCCGAACTTGTCCCGGTCTTTTTTCGTAAACTTGCCGGACAGCCCTTCTGCCGGCGTGGCCAGCAGGGAGAAGTTCAGCCCATACTTCTGCGACGCCTCGTCCATGCGGTGACGCATGTGGCGAACGATCTTGAGACCCAGATCCTGGGCAGCCGGCGATTCGCCGTGGTGCTTGCCAGTCAGCGCGATGAGGCACTCGGCCAGGCCGATGAAACCCATGGAGAGGGTGCCGTGTTTGATGACCGGCTCGATCCGGTCGTTCCAACCCAATTTCTCGCTGTCCAGATACAACCGCTGCCCCATCAGGAAGGGGAAATCCTTGACGCGCAGGTTTTTCTGCACGTCAAACCGGGTGAGCAGTTGCTTAATGACCAGGTCGATGGTCTCATCAAGCAACCGCCAGAAGGCGTCCACATCGTGTCCGGCGCGCAGACCCAAACGCGGCAGGTTGACGCTGGTAAACGAAAGGTTGCCCCGGCCGTCGGTCACCTCAGGGCCGTTGATGTTGCCCATGACGCGGGTGCGGCAGCCCATATAGGCCACTTCCTGCCCATGTTCGTTATAGGCCCGGTTGAAGGAGGAATCTTGGAAGGCGAAATTGGGGAAGAGGCGCTTGCAGGCCACCTGCATGGAAAGCTGGAAGAGATCATAGTTGGGATCGCCCGACTCATAGTTGATCCCTTTTTTGATCTTGAAACAGACGTTGGGGAAGATGGGCGCCTCGCCCTTGCCGAGGCCCTTCTCATAGGCTTGCAGGAAGGTCCGGGTGATCATCCGGCCCTGCCAGGAGATGTCGGTGCCGAAGTTGATCGACGAAAAGGGGACCTGAGCGCCGGCGCGGCTGTGCATGGTGTTCAGGTTGTAGATGAAGCCCTCCATGGCCTGATAGGTCTCGTTTTCCACACGCTCCATCACCAAGGCCTTGATCTTCTCTTCATCGACTTCTATCCCCAAAGCTGCCAGAGCGCTGCGCAGGTCTTTTTCTTGACGCCTGTACTCGGCCTGGACATAGGGGGCCATATCGCGGTCGAAATAGGCAAAAGACTGGCCGCCATGCATATCATTCTGGTTCGACTGGAGGATGATCGCCGCCAGTGCCGCAGCTGTCTTGATGCTCTTGGGCGAACGGATGTGTCCGTGGCCGTTGTCAAAGCCCTCGGAAAGCAATCGGTCAAGAGGGATCTGCAAACAGGTCAGCGTTTTGCCGTACCAGGCCAGGTCATGGATATAGATGTCGCCTTCGCGGTGGGCGACGGCTTCATCCTCCGGAATGACCCGGTTGAGGTAGTAGTTGACAGAAGCCACCTCGGAGATCTGGAGCACTTTGGCGGAGGGGCTGTTGGAAACGTTGGCGTTCTCTCGATTGGTCTCCCTCAGGATCTCTTGCACGGCGTCCATCAGGTCCGATTTGGCGTCGCGGATGCGGGTCCGCGAACTGCGATAAATTATGTAGGCTTTCGCCGTCCGGGCATGGCCGCTCTCAATGAGCACCTTCTCCACCATGTCCTGGACGTCCTCGACAGAGAAAATATTCCCGTTATAGCGGCTCTTGAGCGCCTTCAACACAGCGATAGACAACTCCATCGCCAACTGCTTGTCTTCGCCGCCCACGGCCCGGGCGGCGCGGAAAATAGCATCTGTGATCTTCGATTCATGAAACTCAACAATCCGGCCGTCACGCTTGCGAATCTGGCTGAACAACTCCGATTCCTCCTCAAACAGATAACATCCCTTTTTTCTGGATCAAGAACACACAAATTTACACTATTCGCACAGTGTATTTAGTATTAAAAGAGACGCCATTTGCATGTGTCTCTGATATCCAATCGCTAGTTCTTTCGCTTCAGCAACCCTTCCAACTCCTCCAGAAACCGGCCCACATCGGTAAACTGGCGGTACACGGAAGCAAAGCGCACATAGGCCACCTCGTCAATATTGCGCAGGCGCGCCATCAGCATCTCCCCAATCTCCCGGCTGGGAACCTCACGGTCATACTGGCTGCGCAGGTCCCGTTCGACTGTCATAACCAGCTCTTCCAGCGTATCCAACGGGATAGGCCGCTTCTCACAGGCCTTCAGCAATCCGGACAAGAGTTTGTTGCGGTCAAAGGCTTCCAGGGAACCGCCCTTCTTGCGCACGATCAGGGGCGTCTCCTCGATTCGCTCTAAGGTGGTGAACCGCCGGTTGCACTCCATGCATTCTCTGCGGCGACGAATCACCCGGCCTTCTTCGGCGCTGCGCGTCTCTAAAACCTTCGATTCGCCATGTCCACAGTAGCAGCACCGCATCTTCCGTCCTCCTACCCAACACTAGATATAGGAGCACTTTTATTATAGAACCCCTAGATGTGTATGGTCAAGGTATATTTTTCCATATTTTTGGGCCATCAGTCCTATTTTCGACAAGAAAATTCAATAGGCCGTCCCATTCGATTGTTGCCCCAGAGCGTCCTCTTTTTATCCAATCTCTTTCGACAGCGAGCCCTATTGTAGCGCTAAAGTCGGCAGAAGGCAAAGGACCAATTTCGATAAAAAGTGCGAAAAGGGCTCCTCCTGCCCTCCTCTCCAGACGTTCTTACGGTTTTTTATTAAAATCCTCCATAATGAAAACAGCGGAACAACATCCCATTTACGTCACGACAACAGCCGCGCAGCGACCCAGCGAGCAGCCGCGCAGCCCTTAGCGACCAGCGCCAATCCACCCCGATTTCCACCGTCTCCAGCGCTATGCTGAACGTAAATCCGGGTGGATTGGCGCAGGGAGCGGTTTGGGCGGAGCGGCGTCGTGAGCGCAGGTCGCGCAGCGGATCAGCGCGCCATCGACATGCAGAAAAGCCCCAGAGCCTTTGGCGCGCCCGCGCAGCGACCCAGCGAGCAGCCGCGCAGCCCTTATCGACCGGCGCCAATCCACCCCGATTTACCACATAGGCAGCAAAAGGGCCGGAACCTCTATGGATTCCGACCCTTCGCTCACGCTAGGACTAGGACTGTCAGACATACTCCGAATGCCCATCACCGAACTGGCTGACATCGACAAGGATCACATCGACGCCGATCTTCTTGATCCTGTCCCAAGGAACAACCATGTCATCGCCCCGCCCGAAGAAGCTCATAAAACGTCCCTGACCGGGGAGCACGATCGCCTTGACCCTTCCCATCTCGGGATCGATGTCGATATCCTTGATCACTCCCAGCCGGCGCCCATCGTGGATGTTGACAATGTCCCGCAGGCGCAGGTCCGAGATTTTGATCACAGTCTGCCACCTCCCTTTTCGTGCTACATACTATGAGGGAGGCAGCCCTTCTGTGACCTTTTTTCCACCAATCGCCAGGAATATTTCAGACGTGTTTGCGCATGTGTGTCAGCGCCGCTTTTTCCAACCGCGACACCTGTGCCTGGGAGATGCCGATTTCATCGGCCACCTCCATCTGTGTCTTGCCCTCAAAAAAACGCAGTGTAAGGATCAGCTTTTCCCGGTCATTGAGCCGGCGCAAAGCCTCGCGCACAGCGATCCCTTCGAGCCATTGCGCATCTTGATTCTTCTCGTCGCCGATCTGGTCCATGACAAAGATAGGATCGCCTCCGTCATGGTAGATGGGCTCAAAGAGAGAGATGGGCTCCTGGATTGCATCAAGGGCAAAGACAACCTCTTCCCGCGGAAAACCGAGGGCATCGGCGATTTCAGAGACCGTCGGCTCCCGGGAGAGTTCATTGACCAGGTGATCGCGCACCTGCAAAGCCTTGTAGGCGATATCGCGCAGGGAGCGGCTGACGCGGATGGGGTTGTTGTCACGGAGATACCGGCGTATCTCGCCGATGATCATGGGCACGGCATAGGTGGAGAATTTCACGTTCTGACCCAGGTCAAAGTTGTCAATCGCCTTCATCAAACCGATGCAGCCGACTTGAAAAAGGTCATCCACGTATTCCCCACGGTTGGTGAAACGCTGGATGACGCTGAGGACGAGACGCAAATTACCACTGATCAGTTTTTCCCGGGCAGACATCTCACCGGATTGCATGGCCTGAAACAAGGTTCGCATCTCGGCGTTGGTGAGCACCGGCAACTTGGAGGTGTTGACGCCGCAGATTTCCACCTTGTTGACCATCATGGGCAACCCTCCCGACGGCGGCATATTTCCTCTCTAGTATTGCCCCGCCCTATCGGGTTATACCGTCCCCCCCCGGATCGTCAAACTCTCTTTTACCCTTACTCCATCCGGTTCATTTCCTTGCGCAGGCGCTTGATGATCCGTTTCTCCAGGCGCGATATGTATGACTGAGAGATGCCCAACATGTCAGCAACCTCTTTTTGCGTCTTTTCCCGGCTGTCCCGCAGACCGAAACGCAGTTCCACGATCCGCCGCTCCCGCGACGTCAGTTTGCTCATGGCCGCCTGCAACAGTTTGCGGTCCACCTCTTCCTCGATCGACTTGTAGATGATGTCATTTTCCGTGCCGAGCACATCCGACAGGAGCAGTTCATTGCCATCCCAGTCGATGTTCAGCGGTTCATCAAAAGAGACCTCTGAACGTGTCTTGTTGTTCCGGCGCAGGTACATGAGGATCTCGTTTTCGATGCACCGCGAGGCATAGGTGGCCAGTTTGATCTTCTTCAGGGGATCAAAGGTATTCACCGCTTTGATCAAGCCGATCGTGCCGATGGACACGAGGTCCTCGATCCCGACGCCCGTATTCTCAAACTTGCGGGCGATGTACACCACCAAGCGCAGGTTCCGCTCGATCAGGATCGACTTGACCGTTAAATCGCCCCGCTCCAATTGTTCTAAGAGACGGTACTCCTCATCATTGGAAAGCGGCGGCGGCAGGGTCTCACTGGAGCCGATGTAATGAACCTCTTGCACCAGATTGAGCCGCTCCAGTAACTTTCGTAATTCAGTCTCGAAAAAGAGCTTTACCGATTTGACGGAAAAATTTGTCGCAGCAGATTCGCTCACAATCGCATTACCTCCCTTGTTCACCAATCCCAGGCCGTTGGAACGAGTGCCCGGTAACGACCGGCTGGGTCTAGCTTTTGCCGGGTTAATCCGATGATCGCCCCCGAACAGGCGATGCTTCTGCCATCATCCCTTCGCGCCTCCACGGTGAGCGGGCGGATGCCCAGGAGCATCCCGTCGGCTTTGCCGACCGACACAAAGGGGATATAGCGAGGAGATAGGCCACCGTCTGCCCCAACGGCCCCCTCCTGCCATCCTTCCGGTAAATGGGCCATGACGCTCTCCTCTTCGACAACGATCACCGGTGAACGAGAGAGGGGATCGACAAGCCGGTTGCCGCTGTCAACGAGCGCCGGAATCCGGACGACGCCCCCCGGCAGGTGAAGGGTCAGCTCAACGAGCCAGGCGCCCTGCTGGCGCAACCGTCGCCAAAGGGAGAGAAGCAGCGCCGTCCCGCCCCCAGCCACCAACAGCAACGCCCAGAACCAGAGGGCCCCCGTCGGTTCGCCTGGCGGCGCGAAGAAGTAAATGATGCCGCCGGCAAGCCAGGCGCCCAGATAAAAAATCAGCCACGCCTGAACCGTCTGCCGCCATCCCTTGATCGGAAAAGCGGCTCGAACCATCAGCCAACCGAGGGCAGTCTTGGCGACCCAGGCGGACACCGGTCCGGCAGAAAACCACAAAAATCCGAGGGGAAGCGCGGCGCCAAAGGCGGCGGCGCCGATCAGCCGGAGGGGGTGAAGGGGTAGCCGCAAGACGGTCCCGCAGATGGCCAAAAGAATCGCATCCATGACGAAATTGATCAACCACAGGATATCCCAGTAAACGATCATCCGTTCGCCCATCGCCGCTTCCACCACCGTTTCGGAAACCACAAATCAATTATAACGAATTCTTTTAACAAAATATGTCACTTCTTGCGTTGAATGGGAGGAATGAGAAAAAATAAAACCCCGCAACATCTGTTGCAGGGTTTATAGCGCTCATTTCTGTTTATATCGGTTATCCCCGGTATTTGCGCAGGAATACAGGGATGTCCACATCCTCGCTGAGGGGAACCGGTTTCACTTCCATCGCCGGCGCCTGATTGACGACGGGTTGGGCGTATTTTTCTTTTACCGGCGCAGCAGGGCGCGTCTCCTTGGGCGCCGGTTGGGCGTGGCGGTGGTCAAAGCCTGTGGCGATGACGGTGACCCGCACCTCATCCTCCATCGACTCGTCGATAACAGCGCCGAAGATGATGTTGGCTTCCGGATCGGCCACTTCTGTGACGATCTCCGCCGCTTCGTTGACTTCCAGCATCCCCAGGTTGATGCCGCCGGTGATGTTCATCAGGACGCCTTTGGCGCCCTCAATGGAGGTCTCCAACAGGGGACTGGAAATCGCTTTCTTGACAGCGTCAATGGCGCGGTGTTCCCCGGAGGCATAGCCCACACCCATCAACGCCGACCCTGTGTCAGACATGATCGTCTTGACGTCAGCGAAATCCAGATTGATCAGGCCAGGCACGGCGATCAGGTCAGAGATCCCCTGAACGCCCTGGCGAAGGATATCGTCAGCCAGCCGGAACGCTTCATTCATCGGGGTATGCTTGTCCACAACCTGCAACAACCGGTCATTGGGGATCACGATCAGGGTGTCCACAGCGGCCCGCAATTCCGAGATGCCCCGTTCCGCCTGCATGGCGCGCTTGCGGCCTTCAAAGGTAAAGGGACGCGTCACAACGCCAACAGTCAAAGCGCCCAGTTCACGAGCCACTTCTGCCACCACCGGCGCGGCGCCCGTTCCCGTACCGCCGCCCATACCGGCAGTGACAAAAACCATATCGGCGCCTTTTAAGGCATTAACCAGTTCCTCCCGGCTTTCCTCGGCGGCTTTTTTGCCGATATCGGGGTTCGCGCCAGCGCCAAGCCCCTTCGTCAGCTTCAGGCCGATCTGCATCTTTGTCTCCGCTCTCGAAAGCTGCAAGGCCTGGGCATCGGTATTGACAGATACAAACTGTACGCCCCGTACCCCATGGGAAATCATGCGATTGACAGCGTTGTTGCCGCCTCCGCCTACACCGACGACCCGAATCACGGCGAGCGGATTCAAGTCCACATCCAGTTCGAACACAGGGAGTTCCTCCTTCAAGCAGGCTGATATGAAATATTTGGGTACGGTAACAATAATGTGAAATTAATCATTATGTAATGGTCAACATCTTGGCATTTTATTGTATCGACGCTAGATCTTCGATAAAAAGCCTTCATTCCCTCTTTTTTGCTATGCTTTTTTTATTACATTCGAAGAGTTCCCACAAATTTTTCTTCCGCGTCGTTTAATGCCCGTTACCGGCAGCGCCCGTTTTGCCGGCCGTCCGAGTTGTCGGATGAGCCACAGCCGGGTGAACGGCATTTGTCGAGATTTTTGTCTCTTCTTTTGGTTTGACGACAGGCGATTTGGCCGATGAGATGTCGATATAGTTGAGTTTGGGCGTGCTGCCGTTCTTCATCCATTGGTCGAGAATGTCCAGCAGCGCCTGGCTCTTGGCGGCAATCTCGTCAGGAGGCCCGAAGCGGACCTCGATGCTGTCTGTCGTATATAAGACGAGGCGGCTGCTGTTGATCACATGGATTTCACCGACGCGCGCCAGCAAGGTAGGCGGCATTTCCTGACACAGCTTCAGCCCCGCCGCAAGACCGTCAGCGCTGACGACTTGTCCCGGCCCCACGTTTAGAGGCGCCTGTACGCCGGTGATCACCGGCAGCGGAATCCCATAGAGGCTGTCCAGCTTGCGCAAGAGGATCCCCTGCCGATCGAGCAACACAAAAACCCCTGCCTGTCCAATCACGGCCACGGGCTTCCTCTCCTGGATCTGAATCTGCACCGTCGAAGGAAATTCCCGTTGGATGGTCACATCCTCCACCTGCGGGTGAAACCGCAACTGCTCACAGATGCGGTTTTGGTCGAGGCGCAAGATATTTTCTCCTGGCTGGATCCCTGAAAGCCGGACAATCTCTTCTTCCTTGATCAGGCTGATCCCCGTCACTGTCACCTGAGAGACGCCAAAGTAGGGGGATTGCAGGAAATAGTAGGCAGCCAGCAATAAGAGCGAAATAAAGAAGAATCCAAGCACGCTGGCCTGTTGCCGGCGCATTCGTCAGCCCCCTCCGTGGGAAAAACTACCATAAAAACATTATAACAAAAATCGTTGCGTCTGTCCAAGGGCTAGAGCCCTAAAAAGAGAAAACAATAGCCCCGGCGCTTACCGGGGCTATTGTTCAACCGGCATCTCGAGTGATCCTTGCGCCCAAGCCGGACAGTTTTTCAACCAACCGATCATATCCCCGGTCAACGTGAAAAATCTTTTCGACCGTCGTCCCATTTTCAGCGGCAAGTCCCGCCAAAATCAGAGCGGCGCCGGCCCGCAGGTCCGTGCATTCCACGACGGCGCCACTGAGACCAGGCACACCCTTGACGATGCCGACGCGCCCTTCCAGACGGATGTTCGCCCCCATGCGCCGCAATTCGTCGACATGCTTGAAGCGGTTTTCGAAAATGGTCTCTGAAATCACCGAGGTGCCCTCGCTGACCGCCATCAGCGCCATCATTTGGGCTTGCATGTCAGTGGGAAAACCGGGATAAGGCAGCGTCTTGATGTCGACGGCCTGGCAGCGACGGGGCGCGATGACACGAATCCGGTCATCCTCCTCGATGACCTGGGCGCCCGTCTCGCGCAGCTTGGCTGTCACCGGTTCCAGGTGTTCGGGGATCACGTTGGACAGTGTGATATCGCCGCCGGTGATGGTGGCAGCGACCATGAACGTTCCTGCCTCGATGCGATCGGGGATGAGTTGGTGGGCGCATCCTCCGAGGCGCTGGACGCCATCGATGCGGATGACATCCAAACCGGCGCCGCGAACCTTGGCGCCCATCCCGTTGAGGAAGTTCTGCAGGTCTACGATCTCTGGCTCTTTCGCCGCGTTGCGGAGGATCGTTGTTCCTTCCGCCAGGGTGGCGGCCATCATCAGGTTCTCTGTCGCGCCGACACTGGGAAAGTCGAGGTGGATCTCCGTTCCCTGCAACCGTTCCGTCTCCACCTCGAAATAACCGTGCCGTTCCTGGTAGCGGGCGCCCATCTTCTGCAAACCCTTCAGGTGCAGGTCCATGGGACGACTGCCGATGGAACAGCCACCGGGATGAAAGAGACGCACCTTTTTAAAACGGCTGAGCAGCGGCCCCAAGATGAGATTGGAGGCCCGCATGCGCCGCATTAGATCGGCAGAGACCTCCTGGATCTTCGCCGATGAGGCGTCGATCGACAAACAGTCCGCTTCCCATGCCACCTGAGCGCCTAAGGCGCCCAACACCTCCGCCATCATCTGCACATCGGTCAACCGGGGCACGTCCTTGATCCGGCATTGTCCGGTAGACATCAATGAAGCCGCCAGGATGGGCAGCACAGCGTTCTTAGCCCCGCTGATCGCCACCTCTCCGAAGAGCGGCTTACCCCCCTTGATTCGAATCCTCGGTTCTCCACCCATCAACCTGCCCCCCTGCATCTCCGATGACACGAACTTCAGATCTCAGTTCAATGCCGCAGGTTGCCTTTACCCTGTTCCGAACCGCCTCGATCAGGGCAAGCACATCGGCTGCCGTCGCTCCCCCTCGATTGACGATAAAATTGGCGTGCTTTTCCGATACCTGAGCCCCGCCGATGGTGAAGCCTTTTAAGCCTGCTGTTTCAATCAGTCGACCTGCCGAAAGGTCACCGGGGGGATTGAGAAAAACGCTTCCCGCATTCGGCCAATCGAGGGGCTGCGTCTTTTTGCGACGGGCAAGCTTTTCCTCCATCAAACGGAGGATCGACTCCCGGTCGCCACGACACAGTTCCATGCCTGCGCGGATCACGATGGCCTTTTCCCCTTGCAACCGGGAATGACGGTAGGAGAAGTCCATCTCCTCCCGCTCATACCGGCGAATCGCGCCGTCCTCATCCATCACGTCGACCCAGCCCACCACATCCTGCATTGAGCCGCTGTGGGCGCCGGCGTTCATCGCCACAGCGCCGCCGAGAGAGGCCGGGATACCGGAGGCAAACTCCAGGCCCTGCAAAGCCGCCTGGGCGGCAAAACGGGCCAGCGCCGGCAGCGTGCAACCGGCGCCCGCCGTCAACCGGCAATCGTCTACCCGCTTGTCGGCAAAGGGACGGCCCAGATGAATCACTACCCCCCGGATCCCGTTGTCGGACACCAGTAGGTTGGAACCGATCCCCACAACCAGCCAGGGGACTCCGGCTTCACGACAACGGCGAACCAGCCCGGCTAAGTCGCTTTCATCGGCAGGATCCACAAACAGGTCGGCTGGACCGCCGATCCGCCAGGTCGTATGGCGAGACATGGGTTCGTTCTGCATCCACTGACCGCGTAAGTCCTTCGTGAGGAATGCCATATCCGTCGAAAGGTCTTCTTTACTCCCCATTGTCCCCTCCTCCAGCCCTGATCTGCGCTACCCCTGCTGTTCCGCTCCCTTTTCCAACGCCTCCAGGAGTTGACAGCCTGCCATCCAGATGTTTCCGGCCCCCATGGTCATTACGAGATCACCGGGCTGAACGGCATTGAGCAAACAGCGGAGGAGTTCCTCCCGGTCTGCAGCATACAGCGCTTTACGGCCGCAACGGTTTTCATAGACATCCATGATCAGCCCGGCCGACACGCCCGGAATCGGCGCTTCGCCAGCCGGATAGATCTCATTGAAGATGACCACATCGGCGGCATCGAAGGCCTCGCCAAACTGACGGTAAAGATCGCGCGTGCGCGTAAACCGGTGGGGCTGAAAAACGGCCACGAGCCGCTTTGGCTGTGTCTGCCTGGCTGCCGCCAATGTGGCCTTTACCTCTGTGGGATGGTGGGCATAGTCATCAACAACGCGAATGCCCCCGGCATCGCCCATCCGCTGAAAACGCCGACCGGCGCCCTGGAAACGAGACAACGCTGCAGCCGCTTGATCAAAAGGGATCCCGATCAGATCGGCACAAGCCACCGCAGCGAGGGCATTGCTGATGTTGTGTTCGCCTGGAACCGATAGCGACAGCCGGCCCAACCGCTGTTCGCCGTGGAAGATATCGGCCTGCGATCCCTCCGGTGTGCCGATCAGATCGGTTGCCCGATAATCGGCCTTGCCTGTCATACCATACGTGATCACCCTGGGACTGGTCACACGTTGCGCCATTTCCTGCAAATGGGGATCATCGGCGCAAAGCAGCAGGAATCCGTCGCTGGACACACGTTCCGTAAAACGGTAGAAGGCCTTCACAATGGCGTCAAAACTATGATAGTGGTCCAGATGGTCCGCCTCGATGTTGGTGATCACCGCCATCCAAGGGGAGAGCTTTAGGAATGAACTGTCGCTCTCATCGGCCTCGGCGGCCATGTAATCGCCCTGCCCCCATTTGGCGTTGCCTTCGATCTCCCGGATTTCTCCACCGACGACAATCGCGGGGTCGAGTTCACACTGTTCCAACATCAACCCGATCATGGCGCTCGTCGTTGTCTTGCCGTGAGCGCCCGCGACAGCGATCCCCTTTTTCTGCTCCATCAACCAGGCTAACAGATCGGCCCTATGCCAGATCGTCAACTTCCGCGCCTTTGCCAGGCGCAGCTCCGGATTGTCTGCCTTGACCGCTGTCGAGACGACGACCACATCGACACCCGGTTGCAGGTGCTCCTCCCGATGCCCTTGAAATACGGTGGCGCCCTGTCTGACGAGACGCTGCGTAACTGCCGTATCAGCCAGATCGGAACCGCTCACCCGATACCCCTGTTGAAGCATCACCCTGGCCAGGCCGCTCATGCCTGTTCCACCGACGCCGATAAAATGCAACCATGTTCCCTTCGCCAACACCAATCTGTCAGCTCCTTTCCGGGATAATACTGTACCTTGAACACTGCCGTGTATCTGCCAGGCAGGGACTGCTTCATAGTATGGCAGCCTACCCGCCGGTGCTCCTGAGCTTGTCTATATGGTGGGTGAAAAAGAAGTCCCGGCTACATCCGGGACATCACCACCCGTGAGACTTCATCGACGATCATCGCCAATGCCTCCGGCCTTCCGGCGCCTCTGGCCGCCTCGGCCATGGCCGCCAACTGTGCCGGTTGTTCCATCAGTTCCTGAATCGTATCGTGTAAGCGCTGTCCGTCGAGTTCGCGATCGACGATCACGCGCGCCGCCCCCGCCGCAGCCAGGCTGCGGGCATTGGCCTCCTGGTGGTTTTCCGCCGCATAGGGATAGGGAATCAGGATCGACGGCAACCCCCGAACGGTCACCTCGGAGATGAAAGCGGCGCCGGCGCGGCCGACGCAAAGGTCACAGGCAGCCAAACCATAGTCCATGCGATCCAGGTATGGCATTACTCTAATGTTGCCACATTTATCCATGTTTATTCCGCTGGCCTCAAGTTGGGCCAATGTCTCCTGATAGTTCACCTCTCCGGTGACATGAAGGATATGAAGCCGTTCATCGCCGGCCCACCGGCGGGACAGAGAGACCATCGCTTCATTTAACCGTTTGGCGCCCCGGCTCCCGCCGACAGCAAGCAAAACCTGCGCCGACTCGGGCAATCCAAAAAAGCGGCGACCTTCGTCTCGCTTGGCCGCGACGATGGCCGGCCGAATCGGCAGTCCAGTGACGACGGTTTTTTTCGCCTTCAGCCGTTGTTCCGCCTCCGGAAAGGTCAACATGACCGAGGCGACCCGAGGCGCCAGCAACCGATTGGTCACGCCGGGAAAAGCGTTTTGTTCATGGATCAGCGCCGGAATCCCCAGCAAGGTCGCGGCCATCACCACCGGAAAGGCGACGAAACCGCCGGTGCCGATGACAGCATCCGCCTTGATGCGACGGAGAAACCACAAAGACTCGGCAAGCCCCCTCGCTGTATCACCGAGAGCGGCGAGATTCTGCCAGCTTACACTGCGTTCCAAACCGCGGCAGTGGACTGTCGTCAGGGGGATTCCCTCCCGGGGGACGATGGTGTTCTCGAGCCCCCGTTTTCCACCCACATAATGAATGGTCGAACCGGGGAACCGTTCCGCTAGTCCCCGGGCAATGGCCAGTGCGGGATAGATATGCCCGCCCGTCCCCCCGCCGGTGAGGACAAAAACTCTTTTTTTTCGATGAATCGCCTGTTGTTTCATGTTTGCCACCGCCGCTATCGACTAAAGCGTGAGACGCTGAGCAGGAGTCCGATGCCGCTCAAGGTGAAGACGAGAGACGAACCGCCATAGGAGATGAAGGGCAGTGTGATCCCCGTGACCGGCAGAATCCCGCTGACAACGCCCATGTTGATGATCGCCTGCATGCCCACCTGCACCGTCAATCCTAAGGCCAGCAGGCTGCCAAAGGCGTCCGGGCAGGATACGGCGACGCGAATCCCCCGCCAGATGAGCAGAAAGAAGAGCAGAATGACGCAGACAGCGCCGATCCAACCCAGTTCTTCGCCAAGGATGGCGAAAATAAAGTCCGTATGTTGTTCTGGCAAATAGAAATACTTCTGCTTGCTCTGCCCGATACCGGCGCCGAAGATCCCGCCTGATCCGAGGGCGAACAACGACTGAAGGGTATGAAAACCCGTATCCAAGGGATCCGCCCAGGGGTCGATAAACCCGGTGATGCGTCGCATTCGATAGGGTTCCAGGATGGCTGCGGCGAGGATGCCCACAATCCCGATGACGCCCAGCCCGATCATATGTTGTTTCTTGGCGCCACCCACATAAAGCATCAAATAAATGGTGGCGCAGATGGCGATCGCCGTTCCCAAATCGCGCTGTTTCAGCAGCAGCGCGACAAGCACGCCGATCAACAGCAGATAGGGGCCAAGCCCCTTTTTTAGATCCTCCAGTTTGTGGGGATCGCGAGAGATGTTATAGGCCAAGTAAATGACGACAGCCAACTTCGCCAGTTCGGAAGGTTGAAAAGACGCCGGCCCGAGGTTCAGCCAGCGCGTCGCCCCCAGGACATTCTTTCCCAATCCGGGTATGAACAGCGCTGCCGAAAGAGCGAGGCTAAAGTAAAGGAACTGCTTGTTGTAACGGCCAAGCTTTCGGTAATCAATGCGCGCCACCACCAGCATCACCACGACCCCGGCGATGGCCCAAAGGATTTGTCGCTGGAAGAAGTAAAAGGGATTGTCGTTGGCATAGGCGGCGCGAACAGAACTGGCGCTCAACACCATGACCATGCCGAATGTGAGCAGGAGAATCACGGCCAAAAAGATGGCGAAATCAGGAGCCCTCGGTTTTAGACGCATGCCTTCTCCTCCCCTTCAGGCCTCACCGGGACTGCTGGCGGCCTGCCTTTGTCTCCATTTGCCGGACCAGGTCCTTAAATACCTGCCCCCTCACCTCATAATTCGGAAACATATCCAGACTGGCGCAGGCAGGGCTTAAGAGCACCACATCGCCAGGTTCCGCCATCGCAGCGGCTGCCGGCACCGTGTCTGCAAAATCCCTCACCCCTGTTATCCTATCGACGCCTGCCTGCCGAAGCGCCCTTTCCAGGATGGGCGCCGCCTGGCCCACAAGAACGACAGCCTTCACTCGCTGCTTGATGATTTGCGCCAATTCAGCAAAATCGCTGCCCTTGTTTTTTCCGCCGGCGATCAGGATCACGGGCTTGTTGTACGATTCGATGGCCTTAATGGAAGCGTCCGGATTGGTCCCTTTCGAGTCGTTCACATAGTCGACGCCGGCGACTGTGCCGGCAGGCTCCATGCGGTGTTCCACCGGCTGGAAGGCGATCATCGCTTTCGCAGCGACAGCGGGCTCAATGCCGAGACCGACTGTAGCGGCGCAGGCGGCCAAGGCGTTTTCCACGTTGTGGGCGCCTTTGATCTGCAAGTCATCGATGGCGACGACAGACAGATCGCCTTGAGGACCGGCAAAGCGGATCATGCCCTCGTCCACATAAGCGCCTTGCTCCAGCTTTTCACGGCGGCTGAAGAACAGGATTCGCCCCCGGCACTCTTCCGCCAGCGTGCGCACCAGCGGATCATCATAGTTGAGGACGGTGATGTCCCCGTCCCCCCCCTGGTTGCGGAAAATGCGCGCTTTGATGGCGCGATAATTTTCCATGGCGCCGTGACGGTCGAGATGGTCAGGGGTGATGTTCAGGATCAGGGATGCGCGAGGGTGAAACTGATCGGTCGTCTCCAACTGAAAGGAAGAGACTTCGGCCACCACCCAGCGATCACCGGCCAGTTCTTCGACCTCTTCCACGAGCGGTTGTCCGATGTTCCCCCCCACCAGGGGCGCCCATCCCGCTTCCTGAAGGATCGCGCCGACCAGTGACGTCGTCGTCGTTTTTCCATTGGTGCCGGTGACGGCGATAAAGGGCGCCTGTGAGAGGAGATAAGCGATCTCCAGTTCACCGGTGACAGTGACACCCTGCTCTTGCGCTTCCTGCGCCGGCGGTGTGGTCAGAGGGACGCCGGGACTCATGACGACTTCACGGAATCCGTTTTCCCGAATGGAGGGATACCCGCCGCCGTACAGGGTAATGCCGGCTGCTTCGAGTTCCTTCCGGCAGGGCAAGTCTTCCAGCGTTTTTGTATCGCAAAGGGTGACGGAGGCGCCCAAACGGGCCAGCGCGCGGGCGGCGGCGATGCCGCTTTTTCCGGCGCCCACAACCAGGGTTTTGCGTCCGTCCTGCCAGCGGTTATTCACGAGTGTCATCCTTTCGTTGTGGAAGATACATTTGCTGATGTGCAGTTCCAGTCAAACCATTAAAAACGGATCGGCAGGGCAAGCAGGACGCCAAGGAAGGCGGAGATGAGCGAGGCGCCCCAGAAGGTGTACACGACGGTGGTCTCGTGCCAGCCGCCCAACTCGAAGTGGTGGTGCAAGGGGCTCATCCGGAAAATGCGCTTGCCTGTCAGCTTGAAGGACGCCACTTGCAGGATCACGGAAAGCGTTTCGGCGACAAAGACAGCGCCGAGGATGGGAAGGATCAGCTCGGTCCGGGTCAGCAGCGCCAGTGTGGCCACGGCGCCGCCCAACGCCAAGGAACCGGTGTCACCCATAAACATACGGGCAGGATGGTGGTTGAAGAACAGAAATCCGATGCAACCGCCGGCCAAAGCGGCGGAAAAGGCGGCAGTCGCGCCGGACGTCCCCGCCGAGGCGATAACCGTAAAGGCCAGCGCCACCCAAAAGGTCATACCGGCAGCCAAGCCATCGAGACCGTCGGCTAGGTTCACAGCATTCGTGGTTCCCACGATCAGCAGCAGGGCGAGAATGTAGTAAAGCGCCCCGGCGTCCCACCATGCATTGAAGCCCGGTATGTAGAGTGTCGTTCCCCGGTCCGTTCCATGGACAACGCTGTAGATCAAGAGCAATGACAGAACGAGTTGACCGGCAAACTTCTGCCATGCCCGCAAACCCAGGTTGCGTTTTTTTACCACTTTAATATAATCATCCAAAAAGCCGATAAGTCCGAAACCGATCAATCCGAGCAAAAGGACTCCGGACACCGGTGTTAAACCGGTAGTCGAAAGCACAGCCACCGGGACGGCAATCAGAAAGAGAAGGCCCCCCATGGTAGGCGTCCCCGCCTTGTGTTGATGTCCTTTTGGCCCTTCTTCGCGAATGCTCTGACCGAACTTGAGCCGGCGAAGGTAAGGAATCAACCAGGGACCGATCAACAAACCGGCTGCGCCGGCGACAATAAAGGCCCACACCTGTGTCTGCATCGTTCACGTTCTCCTCAGGGGTTTGTCAGCGCTTCGGCAAGGGCTTGAGCCACTCGCTCCAGCCGCATACCTCGAGACGCTTTGATTAAGATAAGATCCTTTTCCTTTACCAATCCCGGCAAGGCCGCCGCTGCTGTTTCCGCATCGGCAAAGCGGTGGATGCGCTCCCTCGCCATGCCCGCTGCCAAAGCGCCCTCGGCGATGTAGGCGCCAAGTTCGCCCACAGCGACCAAGAGACCGGCAGCGAGTTGCGCCGCTCGGCGCCCTACCTGCCGGTGGTGCTCGGGCGCCTCAGCACCCAATTCATACATGTCCCCTAAAACAGCAACCAGCCGGTTCGATCGGGCCAATTCAGCCGCTGTCGTCAGGGCTGCCGTCATCGCGGCGGGATTGGCGTTGTAGGCGTCATTGATCAATGTCATCGCACCGTCAAGGCTTCGCGTCTCCCAACGCAGCGAAGACAGGCGAGCCTGGGCCAAACCGCCGGCGGCAGTATCGGTTGCAACGCCGATCGCCCGCGCCGCGGCCATCGCCAAGAGGGCGTTGGCCACCTGATGCCGTCCCGGCAGCGGCAGGACAAAGTCGAAAGCGCTCTCCCTCTTCCCGGCAGCCAGGCCGGGGATAAACGAACCGATCGCGCCGGTGACGCAAGAACCCTGCTCACCGCGGGATGTCACCTTCGTTGCCCAGATCGCTTGAACCGTGGCTTCAGCATTGACGCCGCCTCGGCGCAGCCCCTCGGCCAAGGCCTCCGCCGATGTGGCCACATAGACAACAGGACAGCGGCACCTCAACGACTCCGCTACGGCGCGGTGGTCTTCCCCATTCACGATCGCCGTCCCCTGCGCAGGAAGCGACCGCAGCAGTTCGCCCTTGGCGCGACTGATGGCCTCTATGCTTCCCAGCAGTTCCATGTGCACAGGTCCGATGTTCGTCAAGACGCCCACAACGGGGCGGGCGATGTCACAAAGGGCGGTGATCTGCCCCTCACCGCGCATCCCCATCTCCACCACCAGCGCCTCATGGCGCTCTTGAACACCGGACAGGGTCAGGGGAAGTCCGATCTCGTTGTTAAAATTGCCGGGACTTTTCATCACATCGAAACGAGCGCCGATGGCAGCCGCCAACAGATCCTTCGTCGACGTTTTGCCCGTCGAGCCCGTAACGGCAATGACAGGAATCGTCAGTTGAGAACGATAGGCGCGAGCACAATCCTGCAGCGCCTGCAGGCCATCCTTGACGACGATCAGCCCCTGTCCCGGCGTAAGCGAGGCGATCCAGTCATCATCGCAGCACCGAACAACGGCGGCGGCGGCCCCGGCCGCCAAAGCCGCCGGCACATAATCATGGCCGTCGACCTTTTCGCCCGGCAGCGCAAAAAAGACATCGCCAGGCGCAACCTGCCGGCTATCGACGACGGCTGAGCCGGAAAGGAGCGCCGCTCCATCCCCAATCAGCCGCCCTCCCATCCATTCGGCCAGGCGAGAAAGATCAGCGCTGATCATACCCCATCCCCCTCAGACACGCATGGGCGATTTGGCGATCATCGAAAGGAATGATCTTCGCTCCCATGATCTGGTACGTTTCATGACCCTTCCCGGCGATCATGACCAAATCACCTTCACGGGCCAGCGACAGCGCCTGGGCGATCGCTGATGACCGGTCCGGCTCGACATGGACGGTAACGCCGGGAGTCCCCTCAATCCCCGGCAGGATATCTTCAATGATGCGGCAGGGATCTTCCGTGCGCGGGTTATCTGAGGTGACCACAACCACATCACTGAGACGGGCCACCACAGCGCCCATTTTGGGCCGTTTCGTCCGGTCCCGGTCGCCGCCGCAGCCAAAGACGGTGATCACTCGCCCTTTTGCCAGCGCCCGGGCCGTAACCAGCACGTTTTCCAGGCCATCAGGCGTGTGAGCATAGTCGACAATGACACTGAAGGGCTGGCCCCGATCGATGCGCTCAAACCGTCCTGCCACACCAGCCACCGAACCGAGGGCGCTGGCGATTGCCGCCGGAGCGATCCCGGCGGCCCATCCGGCGGCAAAAGCGGCCAGAGCGTTGGAAAGGTTGAACCGGCCCGTCAGTTGCAGATTCAGGCGAATCTGCCCGCCGGGATAAAGGACTTCACAGGCGACGCCTTGGGGGCTGACCGACCAGTCACGCGCCTTGATCATAGCGTCGGCGTCAATGCCATAGGTGATCACCGGCGCCGCGCTGGACGCCATGAAAAAACCGGCGTTCGGATCGTCGGCGTTGATGATCGCCCCTTTACCCCCTCCACCCAGGAATGCCTCATGGGAATCTCCCTGTGAGGAAGCAGTTCCGGAAGCAGCAACCCCTCGGATGCTCTTCATGGCCCCGGTGAGCCCGCGAAAGAGGATGCCTTTCGCCTCCCGGTACCGCTCCAGCGTCTCGTGGTAATCGAGATGGTCCTGGGTCAGGTTGGTGAACAGGGCCAGATCATAGTCAACGCCCAGCACCCGCTGTTGATCGAGCGCATGGGACGATACCTCCATGATGACGGCGTCAGCACCCTCGGCGGCCATCTCGGCCAGCAAAGCCTGCAAGTCGAGCGATTCGGGCGTCGTCCGTTGGGCCGGCCAGGTTTTTTCGCCCAAATGGTTGCCATTGGTGCCGATCAGGCCGACACGACGCCCCTGAGCGGTTAGAATCGCCTCGACGAGATGGGTCGTCGTCGTCTTGCCGTTCGTTCCGGTCACGCCGACCATGAGCATTCGACCTGCGGGATTGCCATAAAAAGCTCGGGCGGCCAGGGCCAAACTCTTTCGCGTCGAGGGCACGCGAATCTGGGGGACAGGAGCGTCCACATAGCGCTCCACCACCAGCGCCGCAGCGCCGCGCGCCACAGCGTCGGCAGCGAAACGATGACCGTCCGTTTTTTGACCAGGCACACAAAAAAAGAGAAAGCCCGGCTGTACCCGCCGGGAATCATAGGCGAGCCCCGAGATTTCTTGTCGAAAAAGCCTATCGTCGCCCGCCGCGCCGGCTACCGGCGCGACGGCTGTATTCCCAGAAGAGCCGCAATCGTATACCTCAATATCTGCAAAGATCTCTTTCAGTTCCAAGGGGGCTCCCCTCCTTTACCCATCGGTGTCACCTGCCGGACCTTCTCGCCACCGGTGAATGGCAATCGCCAAAGATAAAACCAGCGGCAACCGATGGAAAATTACGGTTGTTATTAACAATCATTACCGTTAAGCTTTGTTTTCATCCGCACCGTCCGACCGCACCGCCGGCACTGCCTCGGGCAAGGGTTCCATTAGGGACCGCTTTCATCAACCGGCGCAAATTCAACGCGCACAACGGTGCCCACCGGGATCTTGCGCCCTGCCTTGACACTCTGCGTCTTGGCCAGCCCGCTGCCGACAGGCTCGAAGGAGAGTCCTGCTTTGGCCAACAAGTCGCCGGCCTGTTTAATCCCCTTGCCCGTCACATCGGGACAGACCACTTCTTCCCCCGGCGCCGCCCGGGCCGTTTTGTCGTCTTCACCGAGATAGAGGATGACTGCCGTCTGGGGCGCCACCTTTTCGCCGGGACGGGGAGACTGATTGACGACACGGCCGCCGAATCCTTCCGTCGCCACACTCAGACCGACACGCATGACCCGCTGTTCCGCTTCGTCCTCACTAAGGCCGGTGACCTGCGGGACGGCGATTTCCTTCAAACCGTCGGCTGCAACCGCTGGAAGCTCAGAGGGGAGAACCTGGGGTTGAATCCCCAGATGGCGCATCACATCGGTCACAACAGCCTTGAAGATCGGCGCCGCCACGAGACCGCCGAAATGGGGCTCTCCCTGGGGCGCGTCAACGACAACGAGACAGGCGATGGCCGGATCGTTCGCAGGCGCGATGCCGACGAAAGAAGCCACATACTCCCCTTCCATATAACCGCCGCCCGGTTTGATCTTCTGGGCCGTTCCCGTTTTGCCGCCCACCCGTTGGCCTTCGATATAGGCGTTGGCGCCGGTGCCCTTGGATACGACCTTCTCCAGGATCAGGTTGACCTTTTCCGCTGTCTCCTTTGAGACGACCTGGCGGACAACCTCTGGTTCAAAGGTCTTGAGCACAGAACCCTGGGCGTCAAGAACTTTTTCCACCAGTTGCGGCTTCATCAGCTTCCCGCCGTTGGCCACCGCCGACACGGCCGTGATCAGTTGGATCGGGGTCACCGCGTTGGCCTGGCCGATGGACATGGTCGCCAAATCGATCGGTTTGGCTGTCTTCTCGGGCACCAAAATGCCGGACGCTTCCCCGTTCAGCGTAATTCCCGTCGGTTGGCCGAAACCGAATGCTTTGAGGTAGTTATAGAACTTGGGTAGGCCAAGATTCATGCCGATCTGGATAAAGCCAGGGTTACAGGAGTTCTGCACCACCTCGGTAAAGGACTGGGCGCCGTGACCGCCGTCTTTCCAGCAAGCGACCTTGCGATCGCCGACGATGGCGTAACCGGGGTCAAAAAAACGGTCCGACTCTTTGACCGCTCCCTCTTCCAAGGCGGCGCTGGCCGTGACGATTTTAAACGTAGAACCCGGTTCATAGACGTCGCTGATCGCCCGGCTGCGGCGAGTAGCGTCAGTCGATTTGGCGCGGTCGTTCGGGTCATAGGTGGGTCGATTGGACATGCCCAGAATCCGGCCGGTCTTCACATCCATCACGATGATGGTGGCGCCTTTCGGCTTCCGTTCTCGTTCCAACTTATCCAGTTCCCGTTCCACAATGTACTGGATCGTCTCATCGATCGTCAGCACGAGGCTATGCCCGTCAACAGGACGGATGAAGGCGTGCTCCGCCTGCGGCATTTCGCGGTTGCGAGCGTCATACTCGGCGATCAGCTTGCCCGGCAACCCTCGCAGTTCTTCGTCGAAACGCAGTTCCAGCCCTTCGAGGCCCCTTGCGTCCGTATCGGTGATCCCCAGGATGTGGGAGGCCAGCTTGCCCTTTTCATAATAACGCTTGCTTTCCGGGATATAGTCGATACCGGACAGCTTCACCGTCGAATTGCGCAATTGGTCGATTTTTTCGGGCTCCACTTTCCGTTTGACCCAGACAAAACCGACATTGGGCTGCGTGATCAGTTTGAAGACCTTCTCTTCGTCCATCTCAAGGACGCGAGCCAGTTCATGGGCGATTTCCCGTTCCCGAGTGGTCGCACGCACTTCTTGCGGGTTGGCGACGACAGAATCGACACTTACCGACACGGCAAGGGAATTCATGTTGCGGTCATAGATGGTTCCCCGCTTCGCTTCCACCGGCAGATCACGAAGGCGAACCTCCTCCGCCTTGGCAGAGTAAAATGCGCCGTTCACGACCTGCACCCAGAAGAGGCGCAGGATCAGGATGCCGACCAGTACGGTGATCAGTAAAAAAACCTGGGTTGTCCGTTTGCGCACCTGTACCGGTGTGGCGAACACGTTATCCTCCCCTTATTACCCAAAAAAGCCAAAACCTCCCAGGTCAATCCCGGGAGGAACTGCCTGGACACACGGGCCCGACCGTCCACGCCTACCATTATAGGATCAATTTCTCATCATGAGCAAGAGGCTTCCGCCCCCTAGAACTAGAGCATGCCAAAGGTGATGCGGTGAAAAAGACGGGTTACGGCGGCGACAAAGGGATTATCGCCCACAGGCGCCTCTTCTGCTTCCTTGACGGCTGCCTGCGCTCTTTCCTCTCCGGATTTTTGTGCCCCCTGATGGGTCCCATCCACTGCCGGAGAGGCGCCGGTTTTGGCTGTCCCATTGACCGCCGAGATGGCAAGCACCTTGTCATAAGTCGGCGCCTGCATTCCCAGTTTCGTAACGGCCATCGTTTCCACGCGCTCCAGCGACTTGAGCCGGTTCACATCGACGCGCAAGCGGTCAAGAGCGTTTTTCTCCTTGGTTAAATCGTCACGCAGTTGGTTCACTGTTTTCGCTTGTACCGCCACGGCGGCATATTGAGAAACCACGGCAAGCGCGCAGGTCATCAACAACAGCGCAGCGGTGACAACCTGCCGCTTGTTTTTTCCGCTGACCTTTACCTTCGGGACGACTTTCGGCTCTACAGGCGGAGGCGATGCCGGCCGTACATCCTCGAAATGGTCGAGCACACGGGCGGTGGCTTGTTTCAAACCTATGCTACCTCCTCGTCCACTAGAACAACCCTCGTTATCCTACCTTCTCGGCTGCCCTCAGCTTCGCACTCTGGGCGCGGGGATTGGCCTCCATCTCCTCGTCGGAGCCAACCAGCGGTTTTCGGGTGATGATCTTCACCTTCGGCTGGTTTCCGCAAACGCAAACGGGGAAGTCTGGCGGACAAAGGCAACCTCTCGCCTGTTCCGCAAAAAAGTTCTTGACCATGCGGTCTTCCAGGGAATGAAAGCTGATTACGACTAAACGGCCGCCCGGCGCGAGGGCGCCCAAGGCCGCCGGCAGCGCCTCTTCGAGGGCCCCCAACTCATCGTTGACGGCGATGCGCAAGGCCTGAAAGGTGCGCTTCGCCGGGTGTCCTCCTTCCTGGCGCGCACCCGCCGGGATGGCGGCGCGAATGATATCGACCAGCTCGCCTGTCCGCTCCAGGAGTTTTTCCGCCCGGCGATTGGCGATAAACTGGGCGATCCGTTTTGCCCACCGCTCTTCACCGTAGTCGCGGAGGATGCGGGCGATCTCCCCTTCCGGCGCTTCATTAAGCAGCTTCGCCGCTGTCAAGGCGCTCTCGGGGTTCATTCGCATGTCAAGGGGAGCATCTGTCCGGTACGTGAACCCTCGCTCTGCCTCATCCAGTTGATGGGATGAGACACCGATGTCCAGCAAAATGCCATCGATCTTCCCTGTCAGTCCCAGTTCATCGGCAACGGCGCCGACACGGCGAAAGTTAGACCGCACCAGTGTCACCTGATCGCCAAAAGGGGCCAGATTGCGTCCGGCCGCCGCCAGGGCTGCCGGATCCTGATCAAGTCCGATCAACCTCCCTCGCCCCGCCATTTTCGCCAAGATCGCCGCGCTGTGGCCGCCGCCGCCTACCGTTCCGTCGAGGTAGATTCCCTCGGAACGGGGCTGCAGCACCTCCAGCACCTGATGCAATAACACGGGGATGTGATGAAAAACCATCAAGGTGAACCTCCGTCCAGTGATCGGCGACCCGTCGCCGAAAGCCGGACCGGCCCGGTCAACCTACAGGTCAAAATCGATCAGTTTTTCGGCCACTTCTTCATAGGATGGCGCCGCTTGTTCGTTATAGGCTTTCCAACGCTCCTGACTCCAGATCTCCACGCGAGCGCCGGCGCCGATGATGACGACGTCCTTTTCGAGCCCGGCATGTTCGCGCAGGTGCGCGGGAACCAGTATTCTGCCCTGTTTGTCCACTTCACATTCACCGGCGCCGGAAAAAAAGAAACGTTGAAAGGCCCGGGCATCGGATCTCGTGAAAGGCAGCGCTTTCAGCTTTTCTTCCAATTGTTTCCATTCGTCCTTGGGGTATACAAACAAACAGCCATCAAGCCCCTTGGTGGCCACAAAGGCCTCGCCCAGGGACTCCCGCAAGCGGGCCGGCACAAACAACCGGCCTTTCGGATCGATAGCGTGCTGGTATTCCCCCATGAACATAGGTCTGTTCCACCACTTTAAACCACTTTTCTACCACTTCACACCACTCCATTCCACACATCGCCCGGTTTTCCTGCCGGGATTGAGGAAAAAACTAGCTTTAAACCAAAAGAAAGGACCCCGGTCCTGTGCCGGAGTCCTCTGGTCCTACTCGCGATTTGATTTGTTTTTCCCAGGGATCAATCGCTCTCTCCCCATCGCCGAAACAGTTGGTGGGCGATGCCGGCCTGATCGAAGACCTTTCCCACCACAAAATCGACCAGTTCGTTCATCGTCGTGGGCCGGTGGTAGAAGGCCGGCATGGCCGGCACGATCCGCGCCCCCGCCTGAGCCAACCGCCGCAGGTTCTCCAAATGGATCAGGTGAAGCGGTGTCTCGCGCGGCACGACGATCAAGGGCCGCCCCTCTTTTAAGGTCACATCGGCGGCCCGCGTCAGCAGGTTGTCAGCGAGGCCAAGGGCCATGGCGGCCACCGTATGCATCGAGCAGGGGATGACGATCATGCCTGCCGCCGGAAAGGAGCCTGAGGCGATCGATGCGCCCACATCGCCCACGTCATGGAGGCGACACCCTTCGGCAACCTCGGTGAGGGATTTTCCCGTCTCCTCCCGGAGGACGCGCTCACCGGCCTCGGAAACGACAAGATGCGGGTGCATCCCCAACTCGCCCATCGCCTCGATCAGCCGCAAGGCATAAATGGAACCGCTCGCTCCTGTGATGCCCACTATCCAGTCCAATGCCGCCATTCCCTTCATCATGATGCGTCTTATTCTATCCGCATGATGCGTCTTATTCTATCCGATCAGGCGCCGATCAGGCGCGTGTAGACCGCTTTTGCCTGGACCGGGTCCTGGGTTCCCCGGATCATCGCCCGGCCATCGCGGAAGAGCACCATCTCCCCTTCGGCCGAGGAAAAGCGAAGCAGGTAGGGGGTGATCTCCACCTTCCCCGCTCCGGACAACCGCCCCGCCATCATCTCCAGATCCAATTCGGCCGGCCGAGCCGGCGTGACTTGAACGGCGTTGGCGCCACAGAGGGGGGTCGCCTGCATCTCTTCCCGGCCAGAGAGAAAGGGAAACTCCCTCCGCTGGCAGGCCGGACAGTCGTCGCGGCGCGCCTGGGACAGATCGATCAGGTCATAGCGGTTGTCCCAGAGATCGACGGAAAAAAGTCCACCTGCCAGTTCTTCCGCCCGCCCCGCCAGCACTTTCATCGCCTCGACGGCCTGAAAGGCGGTGATCATCTGGATCGCCGGCGCTAGGATGCCCGCCATGTCACAGGTGGGGACTGATCCGGGCGGCGGCGGTGATGGGATCAGGCAGCGCAGGCAGGGTCCCTGTCCGGGCCGGACGACCATGGCCATCCCGTGGGCCCCCGTCACGCCGCCGTAGATCCAGGGGATGCCTGCCTGGACACAGGCGTCGTTGAGCAGGTAGCGCAGGTCGAAATTGTCGCTGCCATCGAGAACGAGATCCACCCCTTCGAGCAGGCGGGGCAGGTTAGCCCAGTGAATGTCGGCCACGACAGCCTCCACCTCGATCTCGCTGTTGATGGCCTGCAACCTCGCTTTGGCCGCTACCGCTTTCGGGATCATGGCCGTCACATCGGCCTCATCATAGAGAATCTGCCGCTGCAGGTTCGACAGCTCCACAAAATCGCGATCGACCAGGACCAGCTTGCCCACACCGGCCCGGGCGAGGCTGTTGGCCAAGTGGGTTCCCAGGGCGCCCACGCCGGCGATCAGCACCGTCGAATCGTCCAATCGCCGCTGCCCCGCTTCACCGAAAGGGCTGAAGCGAATTTGTTTGATGTAGCGTTCCATTTTATCCGCCCCTTTTCCCTGCCGTCTCGGCCAAGCTGTACATGGCCCGCCAACTCCAATCGGCAATCCGCGCCAGCTTCTCCGGTCGGATCATGGCCACGCCGTCCTGGGGCGTATGGTTCCCCTCGAGCCAACTGGCTGACAGCACAGAGATCGCCGGCACCCCTTTATCGACAAAGGATTGGTGATCGCTGTTGTGGCTGCCGTGATCCTGGGGATAGAGGCGCACCCCGGCATCCTTGGCCGTCTCATCGAGGACGCCCAGCCAGGGAAGGCGGTCGGGGAGCCAACAGATAAAATCACGCTCTTCCCCGTTTCCGACGGTATCCAGGTTGATCAGGCCGATCATATCCTCCAAGGGAATCGTCGGATGTTCCACATAATATTTGGACCCGATCAGACCGCCCTCTTCGCCGGAAAACAGGAAAAAAGCGAGACTGCATTGCGGTGGTGTCTGGATGGCGGCGCAGGCGATCTCCAGCAACACGGCCACCCCGGAGGCGTTGTCGTTGGCGCCGGGGTAGAGCGAACCGTCCCAAAGGCCCAGATGGTCGTAGTGGGCCGACAGGGCCACGACCTGATTGCGCAGGCGAGGATCCCGTCCGGGGATGTAGCCGATCAGGTTGTCCGCCGTTCCCCCGCCTCCTGCCTGTGGCGCAAGCCGCATACGCCCGTTCACATTGATCAAAGAAAACGACGGAACGGGGAAGGTTTGGAAATAGGTTCCCCCTTCCCCTTTTGGCTGGATTCCCCACTTTTCCCACAGTTGGGCCACATACTCGCCGGCCTGCACCGCCCCGCGTCCACCGGCGAGACGCCCCTGCCAATCCGGCTGGGACAGCACCGCCACATGGCTGCGCATCCGCGCCAGGTCGAGCCGCCGTTCGGGCAGCCCTGCAGCCGGCGCAAGGGCAGGCAAGGGCTTTTCGGCATTCAGTTGGCGACTGCCAAACCAGCCTGCCAGACTGGCCGTCACCGCCGCCAGGGCGCCGATGAAGACGCGGCGGCGGCTGATCGACCGGGAGGCCGGGGACGCTGCTTCATCATCGTCCCCCGCATCAGGCCGTTCTGCCTCCTGCCGCTCTCCGCTGCGCCCTGTCAAGTCTTCAAGCCGCTGTTGATCCCTTTTTTCGATCCCCAAAGGGGGGCTGTCCCCCCAGGGGTTGTTTTTTTTACGATTTCCACCAATGGCCACCGGGCATGAACCCGCCTTTCCCCTTCGATGATGGAGGGATTCTCGGTATCATCCAGTTAGACACGCGGGGGCGGAAATCCTCTGGAAGGGGGCCGGGAATCCTAACTGGCCGCCTCGGTGACGGCGCCGGCGGTCAACCGCTTGATCGTCGCCTGCCTATACAGGCAGACCGTTTGCTCGGCCACGGTATCCCAACCGTAGATCTCGTCCACTTCCCGCAAGGCCTCTCGAACCATCGCCGCTGCGCCGTCACGGTCGGCCAGCACCCGGACGATCGCATCGGCCAGCGCCTCGGCATCACCGGGGGGGACTTTGAGACCGTTTTCTCCGTGGCGGATGATCTCGCCGAGCCCGCCGGCATCGCCGACGATAACCGGCGTTCCCGCCGCCATCGCTTCCAGCGCCACAATGCCAAAAGGCTCATAGAGACTGGGGAAGACAGCCGCCTCAGCAGACGTGAGCAGACGGTTGCGGGTGTTGTCATCGACAAAACCAGCGAAGGTGATCCGCTCGCTCACGCCCAGCGCCGCCGCCCGTCCCTTCAACGACTCCAATAAGGGGCCTTTGCCGGCGATGATCAGGCGCGCCTGGGGGCGACGGCGCAGCACCGACGGCATGGCCTCGACCAAGACCGGAGCGCCTTTTTCCGTCACCAGACGCCCGACATGGAAGATGATCTCTTCACCGGGCTGACAAAAGGCCTCCAGGGGCTTGCCCTCACCGGGAACGGGCGCCACGTTGGCCGGATCGACGCCGTTGGGGATGGTGCAGATCTCGTTCCAGGGGGCGTCAAAGAGGAAGGACACCTCACGGGTCATGTAATCAGAGCAGGCGATCAGCCCGTCGGCGGCGGCCACCAGTTCCGCCTCCGCCCGGTGGATGCTGCGCTGCAGGTCGTTCCAGAGGCCGCGCTGGCGGCCATGCTCGGTCGCATGGATCGTCACCGCCAGGGGGATGTCCGTTTGTTTGCGGATTTCCCGGGCCGCCAGGCCGACCAGCCAATCATGGGCATGGATGACAGCGGGCAGGCCGGCAGCGGTTTCCGCCATCACGCCGGAGACTAGGGCCATATTGAAACGGTAGACCCAATCGAGGAAATCGGCTTCCTGAGGCGCGCCAGGCACAGGCAGGCGGATGATCGTGACGCCGTCAACGGTCTCCCGTTCGGCGCAGCCGGGGACGGCGCAGGTGAACACCGTCACCGGAACGCCCTGGGCGACGAGGGCCTTGCTCAGATCGGCCACAGCCCGTCCCAGACCGCCCACCACGCGGGGCGGGTATTCCCAGGTCAACATCCAGACCGGTTCGGTCTGGACAAAAGGCGCCGCCGGGGCGGAGGGGCGATTGAAGCGGACATAATCGTGATAATCGATTTCGGCGAAGAGGGGGTGCTTCCATTGCGCCTCAGTGAGGGACGCCTCGTCGACCTTGCCTTCGCGCAAGGAGCGGGCCAACGACCAGAAGAGCCGCAGATGCTCGTTCAAACGGCGGGTGACGTATTCCACCGTCGTTCCCGTGTACATGATAAAGGGCCAGTCGCTGGACTGGGCCAGCATCAGTTCCCGCGCCGCCTGGTTCAGGGCGCGTCCCGTCTCGCCTTCGGCCACAGGGAAGGCCTGGGCCAGGGCGACCATCTCTTTTTCCGCCCGGTGCAGGTGCCGGTAGATCCAGTCGTTCTGTTCGCTCAACCAGACTTTGCCGAAGCCATCCTCGCCCCAGGTGCTGAAAGCGATGCGGCCCGCCGGCCCGGGGCCATGGGCCTCCCGGTAGCGTCGCGGCGTCGAAGCGACGACAAGGGAATCGGGCGCGGCCATCCGGCGCAGCACCGCTTCGAGAAAAGCAGGGCCCTCATACCACCAGTGGCCGAAGAGTTCCGCGTCATAAGGCGACAGCACGATGGGCGGTTCCGCCATCGTCTTGCTCAGGTGTTCCACCTGGGCGCAGCGGTTGCGGACAAAGTTATCGGCGTGGGCATTCACCTTGCCCATGGCCCAGTCGGGCCGGTAGGGTTCCTTGTGATCAGTATTTCCGGTGATGCGGTAATACTTGAAGCCCGTATCGGCGGGCACGTCCGTATCCAGGTAAGGCGCGACCGTCGCAAAGGGCAGGTCATAGCCGATGTCGCGGTAAAATTCGCGGTAGTCGTAATCGCCGGGATAGCCGCTTTTTTTGTCCCAGACCTGATGGGACGTCTCGGGATCGCGGGCGAAGGCCGAAACCTGATGACCGATCTGGAGCGGCTGGTAGAAGCTGGCCGGTTCGGGCAGCGCCCGCTGGAAGGTGCCGTTGTCGACGACAAAACAGCAGACCCCCTCCTGGGCGAGCACTTTTTCCACCCCGGGGGCGTAGGCGCATTCAGGCAGCCAGAAGCCGTGGGGGGCCATGCCGAAGATGGCTTTGTGCTGGTTAATCCCCGTCCGGATCTGAGGCCGCCAACTCCCTTCCGACGCATAAGGCAAAAAGGCGTGGGTGGCCGCCGAGGTCCAGAGGTCGAGATGGCCCGATTCGGCCAGCGAGCGCCAGGCGTCGGTGATCCGGCCGCTCCAATCATCGCGAAAGAGGCGCTGGCAGGTCTCGAGTTTTTCCCGATACATGGCGGCCAGAGGCGCAAAGTCCTTGTCGCCTTCGGTTCGTTCTTGTTCTTGGGCGGCCAGGGTGAGCATCTTGTCTAAATAGCGCAGGTAGCGCTGCTGCAGTAGACTGTCGGTCAGCATGGCCGCCAGCGATGGGGTCACCGAGAAGGTGACCTGGAAAGGCACCTGTTCTTGGCGAAGGCGCAGCCACGATTCAGTGAGCGGCAGATAACACTCGGTCAGCGCCTCGAAGAGCCAGCGCTCCTCCATGTACTCCGGCTTTTCCGGATGCCTCACATAGGGAAGGTGCGCATGGAGCACCAGCGCCCAGCAGCCTTTACCGGTCATGAGACGGCCCCCTTTCGCTTTCTCCCTGATAGAGCGAGAAGGAGCTTACGGTCGCCTCGCCCGCTTCGATGTTCAACCGATCGGCCAGGTCTTCCAGGGCGACGGGCCGGATCCCGCCGGAGATGGCCATGGCGCGGCCAGGCCGGCCCTTCGCCTGCCCGGAAGGCGGCACATGGATCGTCGTCGAGGCCAAGATGACGATGAACTGTCCGGCAGGGGTAAGCACGCCGATTTGGGCGCGATAGCACTCCCCGGAGGCCATGCCGTTGATGTACCAATTTTCAGTGCCAGGCGGCAGTTCTGCCAGGTACTCCGTCACCCATCGGTTGCCCTCCTCCCGCTCCAGCCGCAGGCGGCAAGGCGTATCGGGACCAAGACCCCAATTATGTAAAACTCGTATGCGCATCGCTTCTGTCAATTCCCAGTAGATGAAGATGTGGTAGGGATCGCGGACCAGCACACCAATATAATCCTCGTCATACCGCTCCGGCAGACTCGTGGCCATTGCATCTTCCTCCTAACAATGAATTGAAATCGCCATTTTCCATTATAGCAAGAGATGGCGCTGCCATGAGTTAAAATCAGGGAAAAAACAAAAAAAGCCGCCGGAGATAGACCTCCGGCGGTTTTTCGCGCTCCCAATCGCCCTATGTTCTTGCGCGCTCAGCAGTGAAACAGGATCGTCCCGGTCACATGCTGACCGCTTTACGGCACTCGGCGCAGCGGCCGAAAAATTCGATCCGGTGCCCC
This sequence comes from Heliomicrobium gestii, assembly GCF_009877435.1. Taxonomy (NCBI): domain Bacteria; kingdom Bacillati; phylum Bacillota; class Clostridia; order Eubacteriales; family Heliobacteriaceae; genus Heliomicrobium; species Heliomicrobium gestii. The sequence continues at coordinate 92,258 of NZ_WXEX01000011.1, forward strand.
TTGATATCATGGCCGCTGTTCTCCTCGGCCTGCCGAACCCATGGCTCCGGCGGTTCGATGAAGATGTCAAAGACGCCCTGGCAGTTCTCGCAGATAAAATGGCAGTGGTTCTCCACGTTGCCGTCATAGCGGGAACTGGCGCCGGCATAGGTCATCTCCCGGATCAGGCCTTGTTGAACCAGCGCGTTCAGGTTGCGGTACACCGTACCGAGGCTGATGTCGGGGATCTGCTGGCGCGCCTCTTGGTAGACCCAATCGGCGGTAGGATGACAGGTCGTGCCTTGAACGATTTCTAAAACGAGCGATTTTTGTCGTGTCATACGTGGTCCGATGGCGCCCATGGCATTCCCACCCTTCCAGAGAGGACATAAAGAATCCAATCTGATATCTATTACTATTAGCATATCGTGATTGAGATTCATTGTCAACAGGGGTTTTTCCCTCTCTTGCAGGCTGCCTCACGCCATCGAACCTAGAGCAAGGAAAGAAACCGTTACTCGCCCAACCGCACTAACTCATAGGTCCGGCTGCCCAGGCCCATCTCCTCGGCGTGACGGAGTTGGATGGCGCCATCGACAGAAGGATGAACGATGCGGAACTTGTCGACGCCCGCATGCGGTTCCCCTTGCCCGGCGTCGCCGAGGCGGCCGTCGCGCAACCCCGGCGCCTGATTGACCAGATCGTAGCAGGCTTGGTCCAAGGCGACGGGATCGTCCGAGGCCAAGATGCCGATGTCGGGAACAATGGGGGCGTCGCTCCATGAACAGCAGTCACACTCGGGAGACACATCAAGGACGAAGTTGATGAAGGTCACTTTGCCCTTTTCCCGCTTCTCCTTCACTGCAGCGTAGGCGTATTCGGCCATCTTTTCCTGCAACAATCCCACATCGGTGTTCCAATTGACGGCGATGGCCTTGTGGGGACAGGTGACGGTGCACTCGCCGCAACCGATGCAGCGCTCACCGGCGATGACGGCCCTCTCCCCCAGGGAGATGGCGTCGACAGGGCACCAGTGGACGCATTTGCCGCAGACCTTGCACTTGTCATTGACTTCAGGCTTTACGTCTTGATGCTGAACCAGTTTGCCGGAGCGGGAAGCCAAGCCCATGGCCAGGTTCTTGATCGCTCCGCCGAAGCCGGTCATCTCATGGCCCTTGAAGTGACTCAGCACGATCATCCCATCGGCGTCAAGGGGAATGGCGGCGATCTTGGCCTCCTTGAGACGCTTCCCCTCGATGGGAACGTTGCGGTACTCTTTCCCGTTCAACCCGTCGGCGATGATGACCGGCGCCTTCACCGTCGCATAGGAATAGCCGTTCTCCATGGCCGTGTCCATATGGTCGACGGCGTTCGAACGGGATCCCCGGTAGAGGGTGTTCGAATCGGTCAAAAAGGGGCGCGCCTCCTTGCGCCGCACCTCGTCGACGACGGCGCCGACGAAGGGCGGCCGGATCGTGGCTGTGTTGCCCCGTTCCCCAAAATGCATCTTGATGGCCACCAGTTCGCCTTTTTCCACACCGTCGACCGTTCCCGCCGCCTTGATCAGCCGGCGCAGCTTGTCCACGAGCCCTTTGCCCGCTTTCGCTCTCGGCGAGACGAAATACACCTTTGCCATCTTCCCGGTTCCTCCTCATGAGAAAAGCAGGGTCAACTTCCCTGCTTGTTCTCTTCCTTCACTATTCAAGTATAACCAAGGGACACTGCTCCCATCAAGTCACAAGCGCTCGCCAGTGTCGAATGGACGCTTGTCCGCCCGGTATAGCCCTTCAGGAGAAGGAATTTTCAATCTTGGTCACCCTTGGGGATCAACCGCAGCAATTCCCGCCGGACGCCTGGCCCTCTTGTTTGATCAGTTCATCTTTGGGAGCGCCGCACTTGGGGCACTTGCCGGGCTTGCAACGCTTGTCAATAACCTCGCCACATTTGGCGCACTTGTAAATCGCCATATTGTTCACCTCCATGCGCAGTAATGATTACTATTATGTGTATATTTATCCTATCGCGAGAATGGATGCTTGTCAAGGCGTATTCAAGATTTCCCCGTAATAGGCCTCATATGCATCGACGATCGGATCGGTGTGGAAACGCTGCACCGCCCTTTCGCGGGCCTGCCGCGCCATGGCGGCGTATGCTTGCTCATCGGAGAGCAGCCGGACGGCGTAGCGGGCCATCGTTTCCACGTCGCCCACCGGCGCCAGGTAGCCGGTAACGCCCTGCTCGATCACCTCGGGCAGACCGCCCGCATCGCTGGCGATGACCGGCACCTGACAGGCCATCGCCTCCAGGGCCACGAGACCGAAAGATTCCTTGGCCGACGGCAATAAGAACAGATCGGCCAACGGAAAGATCTCCGCCACGTTGTCCTGGCGACCGAGAAAACAGACGCGCTCCTGCAAGCCCAGTGTTTCTGCCAGATGGGCCGCCGCCAAGCGGTCAGGGCCGTCTCCGGCCAGGAGCAACCGCGACGGAACCTGCTCGTGAACCCGGGCAAAGATGCGGATCACATCCTCGACTCGCTTAACGGGACGCATATTGGAGATATGCAAGAGGATCTTTTCGCCCGGCCGGGAGAAGCAGCCGCGCAGGGATGGGTTCTTTCGCGGACGGTACTCGTCGGCGTCAACGAAGTTGGGGATCACCCGGGGAAGGCGGCTCAACCGGAAGGTCTCTGCCGACTCCTCAGCCAGGCTTCGCGACACAGCCGTCACGCCGTCGCTCGCCTCCAGGGAAAAACGGGTGACTTCATAAAACTGGGGATCGCTGCCGACAAGGGTGATGTCGGTGCCATGCATCGTCGTCAGCACCGGCAGGCGACGCTCACCGGCCAGCATCTGTTTGGCCAGATAGGCCGCCGCCGTGTGAGGGACGGCGTAGTGGGCGTGAATGACCTGCAGGTCGGCCTCACGGGCCACTTCAACGATCTTGGCGGCCAGCGCCAGCAGGTAGGGCGGGAAGCGAAAGAGCGGGTAATCCGGCGCCTCCACCTCATGAAAGAAGACATTCGCCTCAAAGTGGGCCAGGCGAAAGGGCGTTTCATAGGAAAAGACGTGGACGCGGTGGCCCCGCCGGCCCAGTTGGCGGGCCAACTCCGAGGCGACAACGCCGCTGCCGCCGTAGGAAGGATAACAGACGATGCCGATGTTCATGGCTTCCTCACTCCCATAAGGCGTCGAGGCGCCCGATCCGGATGGGGCCATCCGGGTACAGGGGTTCCGCATAGGCCGTTCCGATCATCCCGCCCAGGTAGCGATCGCGCGCCTCCAAAAGGGCGGGAAGGTCGGGCACGTTCAAGGCCTGGCGGGTTTCCCGCTGTTCCCGGAAAAACTGGCTTTGGAAACAGGCGAGGGCCGCCTGCTTCCGGTCATAGACGGCGCTCACATCGACGCTATAGGCAGACAGGCCGTCAAGGGCGCCGTTGATGCGGTAGGCCAAGAAGCGCTTCGGTCGCCAGGGCGCCAGCTCCGGGTCGCCGAATTTTTTCAGGCCGCTGTAAAAGAGGGCTTCCCGAGCCAGACGTCCTGCCGCCTCATGGTCGGGATGGCGGTCAGGCCCCTGCGGCGCCAGCGCCAACCGGGGGCGGTAGCGGCGCAGCAAAAGCGCCAGCTCTTCCACCCGCCGCCGCCACTGCGCCGGATCGCTGAGGCCGCCGTCTTCCCAACGACAGTTGATCCGTTCCCGGACGCCGAGGACCTCCGCCGCCTCCTTGGCCTCGGCGCGCCGCGCCACGACGGTTCCGCTCGACGCCATCTCCCCTTCCGTCAAATCGACGATGACCACCTGCAATCCCTGGTTGGCGGCCAGCGCAACGGTGCCGCCAACACCCAGTTCCACATCGTCCGGATGGGCGCCGATGACCAGCACATCGGCCGGCGCCATCTCTTCGGGCGCCCTTTGGTTCCCATGGTTCTCCACAGCCGCACCTCGCTTCCGCCCGGTTGTTTCAAAAAGATGATTCCAGCACAACAGCCTTCAGGGCGCCACGGCCCCGGCGATCGTCAACATCGCCTGAAAGGCCCGAAACAGCGCCGGCAGTTCCGCCTGTTCCATCACGATCCGGCAGGGACCCTCACGGCGGGTCATGGGCATGTAGGCGACGGCATCGGCCATGACGGGCGAAGTGAACTCCACCTCCAGCGTATAGGGTGGCTGCGGCGGCCAGGAAGCAATCGCGCCGGCGGGAATCACGTCCCTTGTGCCTGAAGGGGCTCCTGCCGTTGATGCAACACCTGCGTCGTTTGCCTTTTTCGCCACCGTCGCCGCCACCGCTTCCGCCGCCGCCGCTTCGATGCGCCGGCAGGCCTCGCCGGGCGTCAGTGTGCGAGCCGACTGGCGTCCGCAGGCCCACTTCACCGCCACCGTCCGAATGGCCGGAAACAGTTCCAACGCCTCGGCTGCCGCCGCCGCATCGCCGGTGACAAGCCCCACCGGCACATGACAGCCACCGGCAAGGGCGGCGTTGAAGCCCACTTCACCCACCTCGCACCCGTTCAAGCGCAACCGGGCAATCGTCGCGGCGCTGTAGGAGTGGCTCAACAGGCCGCCGCTTCCCTGCCGGGCATGGCATCCGAGCAAAAACGCCAGATCCCACCCCTCGTCGATGGCGCACATCATGCCCAGCGCCTTCGGCTTGCCGCTGATCACCTCAACGCCAGGGGGCAATTCCTCCAAGCGCAGGTTGGTCATCGACTCGTGGGCGTCATTCACCATCACCTGAAGGGCGCCGGCCCGTTGGGCGCCCCGGACGGCCGCGGTCACCTCCGCCGTCATCCAGCGGCAAGCCTCCTCATAAGCCGGTCCGGACATCAATTGACCCGGCGATACGACGCCGGCCACCCCTTCCAGATCAGCCGATATGTAGACACGCACAGACCTCACCCCGCATCCGTCGTTTTCGGATCATCGGTTTAGGTCTATGTACGCCCCGCTCCCGGGGATGCCTTTTTATAAGTTCTCCATGATGCACCGGCGGCGATGGAAGGTGGCCACCTGGCGATAGCCGACAGACCAGGCCAGATCGCGGGCTTTGTCCAAGTCCCGCCCGACTTCATGGGCGAAGTGAGCGTCTGAGCTGAGCACGATCGGAATGGCCAGTTCAAAGCAGCGTTCCAACAAGGAGCGCTGGGGATACATCTCGGCGACGGGTTTGTTCAAGCCGTTCGTGTTGATCTCGCAAGGCAATCCCGCCCGGCGGATCGCCTGGAGCGCTTCCTCGGCCAACTCCACGATCGGCCGCCGGCTGCGGAAATTAAAAATCTTGATCAGATCCAGATGGCCGATGAAGCTGAACAACCCTTTTTCGGCGACTTCCCGCACATGGTCAAAGTAGGTGCCGTAGAGGTCGTCCATCTCCCACCGGTCATAACGATCCTTAAACTCGATGCAGTCAAAATCCCAGTCTTCGATCTTGTGGACCGAACCGATCACATAATCGAAGGGATACCGCGATGTCATCGCCTGGAGTTCCCTATCGGCGTGGCGGATATAATCGATCTCCACCCCTAACCGCACCTGCACGTCCGGAAATTTTAACGCCGCTTCGCGGACGGCCTCGACATCATATTCGTCGAGGTAGCGGTCATGGTCGGCGAAACCCACCTGGGCGACGCCGCGCAGCCGCGCCGTTTCCAGGTAGGCGGAAATCTCCTCGACCGTATGCTGGGATGTGCCATGGCCCATGGCGTGAACATGATAATCAACGAGCATGATGATACTCCCTCCAGTTTTCCGCCCACCTCGCGCTGACTTCCGGCAACGATGGACGCCAGAATCATTTTACCAAAATCGCCACAGGACTTCAAAGCGACGCCCGGCGGCGCAATCACCCTTTCGCCGGGCCTGCATACGATACAAAGATTCAAGGAGGTGATAGCCATGCGCCGCAAGTCTTCTCTGCTGTTCGGCCTGGTCACCCTGCTCATCGCCGTCGTCTACATCTTCGCCAACGCGCCGAGCTTGCCGGCCTTTAACTTTCAACAGCTTCCCGACGAAGGGGAACTGGTGCGGCGAGCCCTGCAAGCCAAGGGGTGGGAGACGCTCACACCGACCAGCGTCCTGCGGCTGGAGGTGGACGCCTCCCCCCTTGACGGCGAGGAGATCATCCTCGGCATCAATGCGGGCAAAAACAAAGGCTTCCTGGCAGGCCTGCAAAAAGCCGACGGGCGGCTGATCGGCCTATCGAAAGACCTGGCGTCGGTCCATCGCCTGTCCACGGTCGACCTGCCGGGACTCGCTCAAAAAGGGATCTCTGTCGAAGAATACTACGACAACCGGACCGGCGGTTTCGAGGAGACCACCTGGAAACGCATCTTCCGCCTCGACGAAAACAACGCCTTCCAGCAGGTCTTTTCCCATGTCCAGCAGAGCGAGTACTTCTGGCATGACGCCTGGGATCAGCCAAAGGGCATCTTCTGGCACCGCGTCAAGGAAGAAAACCGCTTCTCTATCCCAGCGCCCGGCGTGATCGTCGTCGATCGGACCGTTTCCCACTACGCCATTCCCGGCGACCCGAAAAAGATGCCCACCCAGTACAACCTGGAGAAGGAAGAACGAGAAAAAATCCGCTTTGAATGGAACGCCGCCAGCCTCCGTTTCGTCGAGACGAAGCGAGAATCCGTCCAAGGTCAGGCGTAACTTTTTTGGGGATCCGGTCTGAGAAATCTGTTCAGGCCGGTTTTTTCGTTTTAAAGCTCCTCATATATGGCGGTCCGGCGCCGGAGATTCAATAACATTTTTTAACTCTCCCGGAAAACGTTTTTGTGTCGCAAACATTGTATACCACGGACGGACAGGCTATAATAGATAAAAATGTCTATCCCCCCACTTTACATAACGGAAGGAGCTAATTTGACAGATGGAGCGCGTTTTCAACTTTAACCCCGGTCCCGCCACCCTGCCCCTGGCTGTCCTCGAAGAAGCCCAACGGGAGATGCTGAACTATAAAGGGACCGGCATGTCGGTCATGGAGATCAGCCACCGGTCCAAAGAATATGAGGCCATCAACAATGAAGCGGAAGCCACCTTGAAGGAACTGCTTGGCCTCGGTGACAACTACCGGGTGCTCTTCCTCCAGGGCGGCGCCAGCACCCAGTTCGCCATGGTGCCCATGAGCTTCCTGGGCGCCGGCCAAACAGCCGACTACATCCTCACCGGCAGTTGGTCGGAAAAAGCAATGAAAGAAGCGCAAAAGTTCGGCCAGACCCATGTGGCCGCCACCACTCAGGAAGGCAACTACGTCCGCATCCCCAAGGCCGACGAGATCCAACTGAGCGAGGCGCCTGCCTACGCGCACATCACCTCGAACAACACCATCTTCGGCACCCAGTGGCAGAGCTTCCCCGACTTCGGCGACATTCCCCTCATCGCCGACATGTCCAGCGACATCCTCTGCAAACCCTTTGACGCCAACAAGTTCGCCCTCATCTACGCCGGCGCCCAGAAAAACCTCGGCCCCTCCGGCGTCACCGTCGTCATCATCCGCCAGGACATGATCGAGAAAGCCTCGACCAAACTGCCGACCATGCTCCGCTACGACATCCACGCCAAGAACAACTCCCTCTACAACACACCGCCCAGCTTCTCTGTCTACATGCTCAACCTGGTCCTGCGCTGGGTCAAAGCCCAGGGCGGCTTGGTCGCCATGGAAAAACACAACGTGGAGAAAGCGGCGCTGATCTACGATGTCATCGACGGCAGCAACGGTTACTACAAAGGCCACGCCAACAAGGACAGCCGTTCCACCATGAACATCACCTTCACCCTGCCCAGTGAAGAGCTGGAAAAAGCCTTCGCCGCCGAAGCGACGAAAGCCGGCCTCATCGGCCTGAAAGGTCACCGTTCCGTCGGCGGCATGCGCGCCTCCACGTACAACGCCATGCCCCGTGAAGGCTGTGTCGCTCTGGCGGAATTCATGAAGGAATTCATGGGGAAGAAGGGGTAACAGGTTCTTTCGATTCTGGCGAACCGCTTTAACTGAAATAGGAGTGCTTATCATCCACCGCCCATCGTTACGAGGGGCGGTGGATTTTTTTTAGAAGGCATGCTCTACAAAATGCGCCCCCAAGGAAACTTGCATAGAGGGAACAGGGATTCTCAAAGACTACCGGTGAAGGATACCGTTGGGGAGGAAGAAGGAACAGGATGTCGCCGTTTAACTGGCAGCCGTTCAAGAAACTGCTGCGGGTCGATCCACCCATGATGAAAAAGTCCTTTTCTCTCTCCCCTTATGACAAGTGGTTGGCGCAGCAAAGGGAGAACGCTGGGGCCAACAAGCGGCTTTCCACAAGCAGCCTCTACGCCCCGGCCCTTTCACGGCATTTTCCGAAACCCAAAGCAGACACAGGCAAACAGGGCGCCACCAGCGGCCCCATCAAGTACAAGGGGCACGGAAATAGCGCTGCGGCGACATCCCCGGACGAAGGGATACCGGCAGGGCTTTGCGAGATCCGGCGATGGCTGTCCCGTGAATTCACGATCCGGCTCAATCCAGACCTGCGACTGCGCCACGTGACGCTGGGGCTGCCACAGCCGGTCCCGGCGCTGCTCGTCTTTTTCCAGAGCCAAGTCAATAATGAACACCTGAGCGATATGGTGATCACCCCGCTGGTGATGCCTTTTGATGGCCCCATCGAAGACGGCGCGAGGGATGCCCCATTTTCTTCAGCCGCTGAGGTTTCCTCCATCAAGAGTTCGCTTCTGAACGCCCTCGCCACCCGCTTCACCACATCGGTGGGTCAGATTTCCCCGTTGCCCACTAAAGGCGCCGTCATCCATGCCCTGATCAACGGCCATGTGGCGCTTTTTGTAGAAGGCGAGTCAGAAGCGTTGATGTTCGAAGCGGCATCCATACCAGGGCGCGGCGTGGAGCAGCCGGTCACCGAGGCCGTCGTGCGCGGCCCCCATGAGGCATTCAACGAAAACATCGACAGCAACATCGGCCTCCTGCGCGCCCGCTTGCGCAGCAGCCGGCTGCTGACCGAGATCGGCTTCGTCGGCCGACTGGCGCAGATCCGCTACAGCCTCATTTACGTGGCCGGGTTGACCCATCCGGCGCTGGTGCGGGAGATGCGGCGGCGCATCGAGGCGATCGACGTCGACGCCATTCAAGACATCGGCCTGCTGGCCCAGTATGTGGAAGACAGCCCCAACGCCTTCCTGCCCCAGCAAATGATCACGGAACGACCTGACCGTGTCGCTGCTGCGCTGGCCGACGGCGCTGTGGCGGTCCTGCTCGACCGCAGCCCCTACGCCCTCGTCGCGCCGGTGACCTTTTGGAGCCTGCTGCAATCGCCGGAAGACATGTACCTGCGCTGGCCCTACGGCGCCTTCGCCCGGATCATCCGCTTTATCGCCACACTGATCACCATCTTGCTCCCCGGACTGTATATCGCCGTCACCGCCTACCACCCTGAGATGCTGCCGACAGAACTGATGTTGTCCACGGCCGCCGCACGGGAACGAGTGCCCTTTCCCGTGCTCGCTGAAATCATTTTTCTCGAGTTCGCCCTTGAACTGGTTCGCGAGTCCGGCATCCGCATCCCCAAGCAGATCGGCCCCACCATCGGCATCGTCGGCGCCATCATCATCGGCCAGGCAGCAGTCGAAGCGGGCCTGATCTCGCCAGTCCTCGTCGTCCTCATGTCTGTCACGGCCCTGGCGGTCTTCATCATCCCATCCTACGATCTGCTGTACGGCATCCGGCTCCTGCGCCTGCTCTTTGTCCTCGCCGCTTCCTTATGGGGCCTTTTCGGCATCGCCCTCACGACGACGATCCTGGCCTTTCACCTGGTCACCTTGAAATCCCTCGGCGTACCGCTGCTCTCTCCCGTCGTCCCGGCCCGTTCTCACGGCGATGATGTCATCCTGCGACCACCCATTTTCAGCCAGTCCCAACGGCCTGCTGAAAATCGCCCCGTCGATAAAACCCGCCAATCGCCCCTGCAACGGGACTGGAATCCGGCGGCCCGTGTTCGCGTCAAGGAAAAGGGGCCGCCAAAGGCTTCCCCCAAGCCAGGCGGTTCATCATGAAACAGGCCGATCACATCGGTGTCGTCGAGGCCATTTTCCTGCTCTGGGTGATCCTCGACACCAACATTTTTCTTGGCCTCCCCCGCTATTTCGCCGCCAGCGGAGAGAGCGCCATGTACCTGCTTCCTTTATTCTGTTACCTCTTTCTGTCGCCGATCCTGTGGATGATCATCCGGCTGCGCGCCTACCATCCGCAACTGATCTTCACAGAAATACCGGGCAAACTCTGGGGCCAGTGGGCATCGACGCTGTTGGCGTGGTTTGTGGCGATTTTCTTCGCCTTTTCCACCGGCAACTACCTGCGCCAGTTCGTATCCCTGATCAACGACGCCATCCTTCCCCTGTCACCGGCGTCGTACCTGATCATCCCCTTTGTCTTCGCGATCGCCTTCGGCGCGTACCATGGCGCAGAATCGATCAGCCGGGCCAATTACCTGCTCCTGCCCATCACCCTGGGCGGATACCTGCTTTTGCTGGGAAGCGCTTACATCATCGGGGAACCCTCTTTCGCCACCCCTTTTTTCGGTCCCGGCCTGGATCGACTGTTCTGGGGCGGGCTGTACCGGGTGCCCTATTTTCTCGAAATCGTCATCCTGACGGTCCTCTTTCCCCACTTCCGCAGCAACAAACAGTTCCGGCAGGTGATCTGGTACGGAACCTTTCTCAATGTCTTATTGCTCGCTCTCGGTCTTCTGGCCTATGCGTTGAACTTCCCCCCTACAAACACGCAAAACGTCGGTTTTCCGCTCTTTCAGTTGTCCCGCAACATCTATTTCGGCCGCTACCTGCAGCGCGTCGAGGCGCTGTTCACCTTCATCTGGGTGATCATGTCCATATTTAAAATGTCGCTCTCCCTTTACGCCGGTTCAATCGCCTTTGCTCGGGGGATCGGAGCGCCCTTCTACCAACCCTATGTGCCGCCCATGGCCGTATTGACAGTGGTCTTCTGCTTCCTGGCGCCCAACTACCTGACCGCCCTCGAGTGGGAATGGGGGATTCTTCGCTACGCCTCCACCGTCCCTTTTGTCGCCTTTCTCTCGCTGTTGCTGGTCGCAAGCTACTGGCAGGCGCAAAAAAAAAGCGCCGCCCCAAGGGGGAGGACGCCATCGACACCCTGAGCAACATGCCGAAAAAGAAACGACTGCCGGTTGTGATCGCTATCCTCCTCTGCGGCCTCATCCTGCCCGGTTGCTGGGACAAACGGGAACTGGATCAGTACGCCTTCGTTCTCTCCATGGGCGTCGACTTGGGGCCCCAGGAGGAGATCGAACTGACTGTCCGCATCTCCATCCCTTCATCCTTGACGGCACAAGCGGGGCGCGGCGGCGTATCATCGCCTGCTGAAGTCTCCAAGGTGATCACCGCCACCGGTCGAACCATACCGGAAGCCATGTCCCACCTCGACAGTCAAGTCGAACGTCAGGTGTCTTACATGCACTGCCGGACCGTCCTGCTGGGCGAAAAGATCGCACAGCACGGAATCGTGCCCTATCTTGACGTGTTTAACCGTTACCGCGAGTTTCGGCGGGCGCTCTTCGTCTTTATCGTCAAAGACGTGGCCGTCCGGGATATTTTCATGAATACGACGCCTGTGCTGGAAACAAACGTAGCGCGCTACCTGGAGAGCATCGCCACTTCAGAAGAACGAACCGATTACGCCCCCGTCACCCGCCTGCTCGATATCAACCGGACGATTGAAGAATACCATGTGGACACGGTCATCTCGGTCTTTGCGCTCAATGATCAGATTCTTAAGGAAAAGCCGGACTCTAAAGTGAAGCCGCGGCCTACGCCGGAGTTCAGAAAGGATGGCACGGAAACGCCAGGCGTTGAACCGGAAACATCTGCCGGCCATTTGCACCGTTCCGGCGGCAACCCCCTGGAATACATCGGTTCGGCTGTTTTTATTGGCGGGAAACTGGTTACGTATATGGATGGCGCAGAAAATCGCATCTGGTCGATGCTGATCGGGAGATACAACACCGGCCTTTGGACGTTCCCCGATCCCCATCAACCAGGCAAATACGTTTCCATGCGGCTGAATCACGGCGATCCTCTCCGGGTCACTGTCGACGATTCCGTCCACCCCATACGCATCGAAGTGAAAGTTGAACTGGATGGAACCATCGTGGAAATCAGCAGCCGTAAGCCCTACGCGACACCGGAAGGGTTTCGTGATATGGAGGCGTTCATCAATCGAGAACTGAACAGCCAGGCTATTCGACTGGTCAAGCGGATGCAGAAGATCCCGGCCGATCCCTTTCAATTCGTCCGCACGCTGCGCATGCGCACCCTGACCACTGGGGAGTACTGGAACATCCCCTGGCGTGAATGGTTTCGCGACGCTGAATTCATCGCGGACATCCACGTCCATGTGCGCCGTCCCGGCTATCAGGTTCAGCCGGACGAACCACTCAAACAAGAGGAGCATCTGGTACGATGACCAAAAGCCAAGCATTCGGCATGCTGATCGTGATCGCCATCTGCATCTATACGGTCAATTACGGCCGTTGGCTCCAGCAGCGCGGCTATACCGGCGCCGCCTGGTCCAGCTATCTGCTGGCCGCCGTCGCCTTCCTGGCGCCCCTCGTCTATATATGGATGCGGGCGATGCGAGACTGAGCGGCCTGGACCGCGACGGCTAGACTGGACACGGGGGAATTGCGCCGCCTGCTGTGCCGCCTCGTTTTATCCCTGCCGGTTGAAAGCCGTCATTCCGGTGAGCGCCGTCACGAAGGCAAAGGCGCCCAAGGCCGCCACATCGACGGCAAGGCTGTGGTGAAGCATCACCGCCGCCTCGGGGATGCCCCGGTAGATGACGTTTCTGAGCGCGTCGACGCCATAGGTGAGCGGGTCGACGCGCATGAGCCACTGCAACCACAGGGGGGCGCTCTGCATGGGATACATGGCGCCGCTCAAGAAAAACATGGGCATCGTCAGGAAGTTGGAGATCAATTGAAATCCCTGCATCGACTCCATCCGTCCGGCGATGGAGATCCCCAAGAGCCCGATGGCAAAGCCGATCAGGGCGCAAAGGGGCAAGACGAGCAGCGCCGTGCCGATGGTGATGGGCACGCCGGCCAGCGGCGAGAGGCACAAAAGGACGAGGCCCTGGAAGCAGACGATGGTCCCGATGCCGAGGGCCTTGCCGACGGAGATGGCCCAGCGGGGAACCGGCGCGACGAGGATCTCTTTTAAGAAGCCAAACTCACGGTCCCAGATGATCGAGATGCCTGAGGACATGGATGTAAATAGGACCGACATGGCGATAATGCCGGGGTAGATGAAGGTCATGTAGTTCACATCGTCAGCGCCTGGGGTGACGCGAAATCGCATCGATGCGGCGATGCCCGTGCCGACAAAGGTGAGATAAAAGGTGGGTTGGAGGATCATGCCGGCCCACTGGCTTTTTTCGCGGATGAACCGGATCAGTTCGCGGTACCAGATGACATAGATCGTCTTCAGCACATTTTCCAATGATGACACCCTCTTCTGCATTGATGACCTTCTGATTTCATTTCCGCTTCTGCCGGTGAAACCGCCCTTTCCTTCGATTGCCCTTCCAGCCGCTTTTCGTTAGTATAGGATTAGCACAGTAATAATGAACGCGCCGAAAAGGGCAGGATGACCGAAGGGGCATGTGTTATGGATAATATTATCACTGTCGAACACTTAGTCAAACGGTACAACGATTTTCCCGCTGTCAACGACATCTCCTTCGCGGTGAAGCCTGGCGAGATTTTCGGGTTTCTCGGCCCCAACGGCGCCGGCAAGTCGACGACCATCAAGATCCTCTGCACCTTGCTCTCGATCACCTCAGGCCGGGCCGTCTTGAACGGCTTTGACGTGGAAAAGGATCCCTTGAAGGTGCGTCAGTCGATCGGTCTGGTCTTTCAGGATTTTTCCCTCGATGACCGCCTAACGGCCATGGAAAACCTCTACTTTCACGGGATGCTGTACAACGTGCCCCGGCGTCTCTTGCAGGAGCGGATGGATGCCGTTCTGGAAATGGTTCAACTGACCGACCGTAAAAAGGATCTGGTGAAGAAATACTCCGGCGGGATGAAACGCCGGTTGGAGATCGCCCGGGGCCTCCTCCACTACCCAAAGGTGTTGTTCTTAGACGAGCCGACCATCGGCCTTGATCCCCAGACCCGCACCGCCATCTGGGAACATATCCTGCACCTTCGACACAGCCTAGGGCTCTGCATCTTCCTGACGACCCACTACATGGATGAGGCGGAGCACTGCGACCGCATCGCCGTCATCGACCATGGCCGGATCATCGCCCTCGATACGCCGACAAATCTGAAGAAAACGACCGTCGGCGGCGACCGGATCACGCTGACCGCTGACGACAATGAATTTATGGCGGAGGAATTGAAAAACCGCTTCGGTATGGAAGCGGTGCTTTCGGACGATACGTTGAGTTTTCAGGTGGAACAGGGCGACGCTTTCATCCCGCGCTTTCTCAGCGCATTTCCCAACCAGGTGAAGGCGATCCGCCTCCATGAGCCCACCTTGGATGATGTCTTTTTATCCCTGACAGGGCGCGGGATACGGGATGATCTTTTGAGCGATGGGGAGCGGTTTCGGCAGAGGAGGTTGAGGAGGAGACGATAGAAAGGAAAAACCTTCTAAAACCCGCTTGCTCCTGCCGGTTTTTCGGCGTATAATCTATGTCGTCACCATCGAATTCACTGCACAACAATTTCACAATCCACACCTTGCTAGGGGTGCCGTCGCACGGCTGAGAGAGAAGGTCCCTTCTCAACCCTTTGAACCTGACCTGGGTCATACCAGCGGAGGGAAGCAATCGGAAGCGCCCATTTTTTCGCTTTCTGAACGGCTTGCCCTTTGCGGCAAGCCCTTTTGTTTTTCCCCTTCTTCAGCGTTTGCCCTTCAGCGTTACCCTTTACGTCAACCCGCTGTCATTGCGGAAAGGAGTGCCTCCATGCGCGCTACTGTCAACGGCGCCCCGGTGGAATTGCCGGGCGTCACCCCCTTGCTCGCCTTTCTGGCCGAGCGCAAACTGAACCCTGCCGTCGTCGTCATCGAGCACAACGGCCAGATCCTGCACCGGGATCGCTGGCCCGACACCTGCATCAGCGACGGCGACACCCTGGAAATCCTGTCATTCGTAGGAGGAGGTTGAACCATGGATCGACTGGTCATCGGCGGCCGGGAACTGAAGAGCCGCCTGTTCATCGGCAGCGGCAAGTTTGCCGACGAAAGCATCATCGGCGACATCGTCGCCCAGACGGGTGTGGAGATCGTCACCGTCGCCCTGCGGCGCGTCAGCCTCTCCGGCGACGGCGACAACATCCTTCGCTGCATCCCCAAGGAGTGTGTCCTGCTGCCCAACACCTCAGGCGCCCGGACGGCCGAAGAAGCCATCCGCATCGCCCGCCTGGCCCGCGCCGCCGGATGCGGCGACTGGGTGAAGATTGAAGTCATCTCCGACAACAAATACCTGTTGCCCGACAACAACGAGACGATCAAAGCGACCCGCGTCCTCGCGGAAGAGGGCTTTGTCGTCCTTCCCTACATGCACCCCGACCTCTATGCCGCCAAGGAACTGGAGCGGGCCGGCGCCGCCGCCGTCATGCCCCTGGGCGCGCCCATCGGCACAAACCGGGGCTTGAAGACGAAGGAGATCGTCCGCATCCTCATCGAGGAGTGCCGCGTCCCCGTCATCGTCGACGCCGGCATCGGCAAGCCCTCCGAAGCCGCCGAAGCCATGGAGATGGGCGCTGCCGCCTGCCTCGTCAACACAGCCATCGCCACCGCCGGCAACCCCCTCGTCATGGCGCGCGCCTTCAGCCAGGCTGTCGAAGCCGGTCGTCTCGCCTACCTGGCCCAGCCGGGCGAAACCACCGAGTACGCCCGGGCCAGCTCGCCGCTGACAGGCTTTTTGAGGAGTTAGGCCCATGCACTCTTTTTATGAACAGATCGAAGCCTATGAGGGCTTTGACTTTGCCCGATTTCTGGAGGGCGTCTCCCTCCGCCAGGTCGATGGCGTCTTGAATAAAGACTACCTCTCGCCCCATGACTTCCTGGCCCTTCTATCCCCCGCCGCCGCAGAGCGGTTGGAGGCGATGGCTCAAAAAGCCCATCGCCTGACGCGGCAGCACTTCGGCCGCGTCATCCAACTCTACACGCCCATCTACCTGGCCAACTACTGTGTCAACCGCTGTGTCTACTGCAACTTCAACCACCGCAACGACATCGAGCGGCGGCAACTGACAACGGCGGAGATCGAAGGGGAGGCCGAAGCCATCGCCGCCACCGGGCTGCGACAGATCCTCCTGCTCACCGGCGAAAAGCCGGGCAAGGACGCCCTCGATTACCTGATCAACGCCGTGGAGATCGTCCGAAACCACTTCACCGCCGTCGGGATCGAGGTCAACCCCATGGATGTGGCGGCCTACTGCCGTCTGGCCGAAGCCGGTGTGGACAGCCTGACCATCTACCATGAAACGTATGATCGCGCCGTCTACGACCGGCTCCACCCGGCCGGGCCGAAAAAAGACTACCGCTGGCGCCTCGACGCGCCGGAGCGAGGCTGCCAGGCCGGCTTCCGGGCCGTCAACATCGGCGCTCTGCTCGGCTTAAACCACTGGCCCTCAGAAGCCTTCTTCACAGGCCTACATGCCAGTTACCTTCAAAACAAATACCTGGGCGCAGAGATCGGCATCGCCGTCCCCCGCATCAAGGCCGGCCCCGGCGCCTACCAGCCGGAATCACCCGTCTTTGATCAGGACCTAGTCCAGATCCTGCTCGCCTTCCGCCTCTTCATGCCCCGCGCCGGCATCAGCCTGTCGACGCGGGAGCCGGCGGAACTGCGCGATCACCTGCTCCCCCTCGGCATCACCCGCATGTCCGCCGGTTCTGTCACTGCCGTCGGCGGTCACATCGACGAAAACGCCGACGACGGCCAGTTCCGCGTCTCTGACGAGCGATCCGTCGACGCGGTGCGCGAGATGCTGATCGCCAAGGGGTATCAGCCGGTTCACCAGGATTGGCACCGGCTGGCTTGAGGACCCATCGGCCTCTGTTTCTGTCCGCCAGTAACCATTCGCTATCCACCATCGGCGAACGGGTATCACCGTTCAACCAAGAAGAAAGGGACACTCTGCACAAGGGTGTCCCTTTCTTCTTGCCCGCTTCTCCTATTTCCGAGTTCAAGCAATCCTTGAAGGATTCAAGCACTTTTTCCCCATCTTCGCATTACACTAAAACAGATTACTATATATTACCTTTTTCATCCCCTATCTACACCCCACGCTTAGCACGCGCATGATCGTTGGCTATTCTTTTGCCTCCCCTCTTTGTCTCTGCTTAAAGACGCCCGAACACGGAGGTGAAGCGATGGAAACACTGCCCGCTTCAACGGGATTCATCGTCGACCAGGAGTACCTTTCCACCGTTCTCTTCGTCCTGATCACCACCACAGTGGAACTCGTCAAGTACATGATGAAACGGCAGTCGGAAAAGTTCAAAGTGCTCCTCCCCTTTGTCCTATTAGGAGCAGGGTTTCTCTGGGGAGGTCTGTACGGACTCTGGATGAAAGAAGCTTTATCATGGAGCAACTTCAAACACGGGGCAGAGTATGGCGTTTATGTGGCCTGTGTATCCGGCGTGTCCTATGGAATGATCAAATCCTTTCGTCAGGTCCGCGACGGGATGGGGGTCGAGAAAAACGGCGGAGATGGGGAAAAGCCGCCGGAGTCTCCGTCAGATGAGGAAGCGAATAAGGCAAATCGGCGCTAATGAAAATAGAGCCCATTGTGCAGGCAGGCATTGAAATCCAACAACCCATGGAGTACACGGCGAAAACCGTGCATCTCCATGGGTTCTTTTAACCATCGGTTGCACCATGCTACCCTTCGATTCATCCCGTCACCCAGTGGATCACCTCATTCGGAGCCTACAAGCTGGAGCGCCTTACGCCTCCCCCGCCGGTGGCGTGAAGGTCCGGTTGGCCAACTCCGCATTGATCATGTACAAGCCGCTTGGGTTGTTCTGCACGAAGCGGAGCTTTTTGATCAAGCCCAAAAACATGGACTCTTCTTCCACCTGCTCATCGATGAACCAGCGGAGAAAGCTGACCGTGGCGTGCTCCCGCTCTTCAGTGGCCATGTCCATCAGGGCGTAGATCCGCTTGGTCACGAAGCGCTCATGTTCATAGCTCTTTTCGAAGGCGTCCAGGACCGACCCGTACTCGTTGTGGGGCTCGTCGAGGCCCTTGATCACTGTCCTGCCGCCCATTTCATTGATGAAGTCGAAGAACTTCATGGCGTGAAACCGTTCCTCTTCCGCCTGCACCTTGAAGAAGTTTTCAAAGCCGTTCAGATCCTGATCGGCGCTGTAGGCGGCCATGGCCAGGTAGAGGTGGGCCGAAAACAATTCGTGTTTCAGTTGTTCATTCAGTTCGTCCTGAAGTTGTTTTGAGAACATGGAATCTCCCATACCTCCTTGCTGTATCGGGGCTGTCTACCCTTAGTCTAACCCATGTCCTCTGTTCATACGCGGTCCCTCAGCAGTCCCCTGTAACTGCGCAGAGGCGGCAACCATTTCAAGCTTTTTAATTGAAAAAAAACGGCAAATGACAAGGATTCGAGGGGGCACGTCACGAAAGAAACGAAATTGACCCTATTTGGATCTCGCTGTTCTTCATATCCTTTATTTTCCTGCAAGAAGACGCCGGTCTGATTCAGAATTAATATGGTTGAAGGTGATCGCGATGGATTTATTGACGGTTATGATCATCTCCACGTTCAGCTCCCTTCTCCTCTGCGGCGTTTTCTTATACCTCTACAAAAAATATGGAGAACGCTTTACCGCCATCTGGGCCGCCAGTTGGGCCTTCTACGCGGCGCGAAATGCCCTGGACATGCTCCGTGAGTTGGGCATGACGTCGACAGGACTTCTGTTTCTCGATACCGTCTGTCCCGTCCTCGTTGCTTGCCTTCTCTTATGGGGCACCTATGATTTTATCGGCAAAGCCATCCCGCAATGGTGGTTGTTCCTTCCAGTCGCTGGCGTGGCAGCGGCTGCGGCCACAGTCACCCTGTCCGCCAGCCATAGTGTCAGCGCGCTTTTCTTTCTCTTCATGTCCTCTATTTATCTGTGGACCGGCATTTGTTTCTTACGGTCCGAAAAAATCCACGGCGTCGGCAAGGCGCTCACGGGGTGGTCTATCATCCTGTGGGGGATCCATACCGCCGATTATCCCTTTCTGCAAGACCTCCCTGCCCTGGCCACCTGGGGATACCTGATCGGCTCCCTCCTGAAACAGGTGATCTCGATCAGCATCCTTCTGGTCTACTTTGAAAACACCCGCGACCACCTGGCCCAAGCGCAAAAGGAGCTGCGGGCGCAAAAAGAGGAACTCCAACAGATCCTCGATCACGCGCCGATGGCCATCTACTACATGGACCGCGAGGCCAAAATTGTCCGGGTGAACAAAGCGGTCGAACGAATGACAGGCTTTTCCGAAGCGGAAGTGCTCGGCAAACAGAGCCTCGATTTTTTGATCTTGAACGGACAGACCCGTTACGAGGAGGCCTTGTCGGTGATCCAAACGGGCCAGCCCATTCTCAATAAGACCTATCCCATCAAGAAAAAGCACTCCACAGAGATCCGCTGGGCCAGCATCGACAAACTGCCTTACCGGGACGAAGCCGGCAACATCATCGGCGTCCTCTCCTTCTCCGTCGACATCACCGATCGCCACAAGGCCGAAGAGGAGATTCGCTTTTTAGCGCTCCATGATCCGTTGACCAAGTTGCCCAACCGGTATCTGATCGACGACCGGCTCGGACAGGCTTTAGCCACCGCAAAACGAAACAGCGCGATGCTCGCGCTGCTGTACATCGATTTGGACGATTTTAAACCGGTCAATGACCAATACGGTCATCGGACTGGCGACCAGGTGTTGCAGATTGTGGCATGCCGCCTGCAGAAGACCCTCCGCGATTCCGATACGGTTGGGCGGCTGGGCGGCGACGAGTTTGTCGTCATTCTTCCCAACATTATCACTTGCAAAGACGCTGTCCATGTCAGCGAAAAGATCATCGCCCAGGTGGCAGAGCCGATCGTCATTGACGACGATGTGACGATCCAGATCGGCGCCAGTGTCGGCGTCAGTCTCTTCCCGCTGAACGGAACTGATGCAGACAGCCTGATGATCAGCGCCGATAATGCCATGTATGCGGCCAAACAGGTAGGCGGCAATCAGGTGGCCTGTTTCGCGGCAGGCGCGTGATACCCATGATGGGCGTGACTCACGAAAGCCCTTACCGTCTGGCCAACCCGGCAAGCAGTTTTCCAATCGCCCTCGGCGCCATGAACCGGCAGGCGGCGCCGAGTTTTTCCGCCTCGCCGGGCATGCCGTAGACGGCGCAGGACGCCTCCTCTTGGGCGACGGTGAAACCGCCGGTGTTGCGGATGGTTTTCAGCGCTGCCGCGCCGTCTTTGCCCATTCCCGTCAGCAGGACGCCCCAACTCTCGGCGGCAAAGTGTCTGCCCAGTGACGCCAGCAGCACGCCTACCGACGGCCGGTGACCTTCCAGCGGCGGCGCGCCGCTCAACCGGAGGCAGCCGCTCCGTTCCACTTCCAGGTGGTAATCTTCCGGCGCAAAGTACAGGCGGCCAGGGCGTATCTTTTCGCCTTCTTCCGCCAGTTTCGCCTCGATCCGGCTGAATCCGTTCAGGTGGTGAACAAAGGCGCTCATGAAACCGGCCGCCATGTGCTGGACCGCCACGATGGGCACAGGGTAATCGGCGGGGATCTCCCGTAAAATCTCCGAAAACGCCGTCGGACCGCCCGTCGACGCGCCGATGCCGATCACCGCCGGGGTGGCGAGCGTCTGCCCCAGGACCTGCCCTATCCCCATCGCCGGAGCGAAACCCGGCAGTGGCGACAAAACCGTGGGCAGACCAGCCAGACCGGCCTGCCGGCGTTTGCGGAAAACCTTCACGCCGGCGAGGATGCTGATCTTGTCAATGATCTCTTTGGCCTTGTCCTTCAGTTCCGGTTCAGCCAGTCCCGCCGGTTTTTCCACAAACTCGAGCGCCCCGGCCTGAAGGACCTGGAACGTCCGTTCGGCGTTGCCGTCGACAGCGCTCAAAACCATGATCGGCTTCGGAAACTCTTCCATCAACCGGCGTGTCAATTCCAGGCCATCCATCTCCGGCATGTGCAGGTCGGTGCAGACAACATCCGGGTCCGCCATCGGGATCAGCGCCAGGGCCTGGCGCCCGTCGGACGCCGTTCCGACCACATCGATATGGTCGGAACGGGCGAGAAGCTTCTTCAATACGAAAAGCGCCACCGGCGAATCGTCTACGAGGACCACACGGATCTTTTTCATGCTCGCCTCCTTGCTGCCCCCGACACCAGCTACATGAGCCGCCTCAACGTTTCCAGCAGAAACTCCTGGTCGAAGGATGATTTCACGATGTAGGCGTCAGCGCCGACAGCGACGCCTCGTTGCCGTTCCGTGTCACGGCTGAGCGATGTGATCAGGATCACTGGGAGGTCTTTCAGCGCCGGCGCCTGGCGGATTTTCTCTGTCAAGGCAAAACCGTCCATCTCCGGCATCTCCACGTCGCTGAGCACCGCTTGCACATCGCGCTGCTGCAAACGCTGCCACGCTTCGGCGCCATTTACACAGGTGATCGCCTCATAGCCTACGCTTTCGACGATGCGCTTGAGTTGCACCCGTGTGGTGATCGAGTCGTCGGCCAGCAACACCCTGGGCTTGGCCGCCGCCTGAGGGATCAGGTCGGGCAGTTGTCGCCCGCCGCCCTTGCGCACCGTCCGGATCAGGTCATGGGGATTGAGCACCATACATACTTCGCCCGTCGCGAGGGTCGTCGCCCCGAGCACATTGCGCACCCGCTTGAGCAACGAACAGAAGGGCTTCACGATCACCTGTCCTTCGGCGATGAAGTCGTCAACGATCAAAGCCAGGCGATCCGCCGTCTCTCCGGTGGAGATAACGACGCAAAACCGGTAGTCACCGCCGGGCGGCTTTGCCGGTCCCTCCACCTCCAACAAAGACCGCAGCTCTGCCACCGAGATGGGCTGTCCTTCATAAGCAATCGTCGGCGCGCCACCGCTTTTATAGATGTCTTTCGTGGAGACGCGGATCAGGTTGACGACCATTTCGGCCGGTATGCCGTAAAGATATCCTCCCGCCTTAACGACGATGATCGCCGTTGTCATCAGCGAACGGGGGAGTTTGAGAGAGAATAGGCATCCCTGTCCAGGCGTCGTCCGGATCTGTACGACGCCTTTTAGTTTTTCCACCCTGTCTTTGACCACATCCAGTCCGATCCCACGACCGGAGATGTTGGATACAGCCGTCCGCGTGGTGAAGCCGGATTCGAAAACAAGCATTTCGATTTGGTGCGGTGTCATCGCTTCCAGTTCGTCGCGGCTGCGCAGGGATTGACTCATGGCCTTGCGCCGGATGGCGGTGATGTCAAGGCCGGCGCCATCATCGGCCACCTCCAGGCAGACATGGGTTTCCGTCTGGCTCGCCATCAGGCGAATCGTCGCCTGCGCCGGTTTTCCCATTTCCCGGCGGCGGTCCGCCCTTTCCACGCCATGATCGATGGCGTTGCGGATCAGGTGGACGAGGGGATCTTTGAGTTGTTCCAGGAGCAACTTATCCACCAGGATGTCGTCACCGCTGATTTCGAGGCGGATCTCCTTTCCCTGATCGCGGGCCAGGTCGCGAACCAGACGGGGAAACTGCCCAAAGAGGATGCTCAGGGGCATGAGCCGCAAGTCGCGCACCTCGTCATGAAGGCGATTGGCGATAAAAGAGAGCCGTTCGCTATCGGCCAGAAGGAGTTTGTGCAGTTCGGAAAAGTCGCGGATCACCTGGGCGAAACGACCGTGAAACAGGGACAGCCCCAACGCCGACGACGCCTTACCGGCGCTCCTCTGGAGGCTGGATGAGGTGATCACAGCCTCCTCCAGGGTACTGATCAACTGCTCGATCTGGTGGGTGCGATCGTCGATCCGCCGCTGCACGACCGTCAGTTCGCCCGTTTCCTGAAGCAGATCATCGAGGCGGGATGTGGCGATGCGCACCGTTTCAAAACGGGCGATGTCCGAACTTTCCGGTTCCCGCGAGGGGGCCGACTCGGCCGTCGCCGGGCCAGTGGCCTGCTTTTCAGGGGAAATAGCCGTCTCGATAAGCGGAGGGGGCATCTGAGAGGTTCCGGAAAAACCGGTGGCCGCTGCCGACTCAGGCGACTTATCCGGCTCATCGCTTCCGGCGTCTTGCGGCGCGTCTTGCGGCGCATCCTGCGCCCTATCGGGCTGTTCAGTCGGCGACGGGCTCGGCGGCGCGTCGGGCGACAAAGCCGGCGCCGCCTCGCCGACGACCGCCCGGTAGGCCATCTGCCGGAGATGGTCGATGGAACCCTCCAATTCTGTTACTAAATCGGGCGTAATCGGTAAAGCGCCGCTCTTTACCTGATCGAAGCAGTCTTCCATCTGGTGGGCAAGCTGTTCCATTTCCCTCTGTTCGACCAGTCGGGCGGCGCCCTTGAGGCTGTGGGCGTCCCGGTACAGTTCCGTCAACAGGGACGGGTCGGCGCCCGCCGCTTCCAGTCGCAAGAGATTGGCTTCCATGCGATCCAAGCGCTCCGTCGATTCGATCTGGAACAGTTCGCGCAGTTCATCATCGCCGATCCGCATGTGACTCACCCTCGCCCTAAACCATATCTTTCAGCATGAGCCCGACCTTGTTCAGGTTCTGCATGCCGCTTTTCGTCTGGCTGATGGCGGAAGCCGTTTCCCTGGTGCCCCGGAGGATCTCCTCCATGGCTTTCGTTACGCCGGACACTGCTTCCGATTGCTGCTGCAGGTTCAGCGAAACCTGCTGGACATAGTGAGAGATCTCGTCCATGCTCTGATGCAGTCCGCTGAAAGCCTCCACCGTATGCAAAGTCGACCGCTCAGTGGCGTCCACCTTTTTCGTTCCCTCTTCCGTCACCATCACCGTGGTGTTCGTAGCCTTCTGCACCTCGCTGACGATGGCGCCGATGCGCTGGGAGGCTTTTTTGCTCTGATCAGCCAGCTTGCGGATCTCGGCGGAAACAACAGAGAAACCGCGCCCATGCTCACCGGCCCTAGCCGCTTCTACTGCTGCGTTAAGGGCGAGCATGTTTGTCTGATCGGCCAGTTCCTTGACGGTGCCGCTGATGACGCCGATCTGACCCACTTGTTCACTCAGGTTCAACATCTGCACCGCGATGGAATTGACTTTCTCCTTCAACTCCCGCATCTCCCGGATCATCCCTTCGGCCGTCCCCATGCCGCCGACGGCGGCTTGCGCCGATTGCTGGGCATTATCGGCGATACGGCGCGCCTGCTGGAACGATTGGTCCGAGGAGATGCGCAGTTCTTCCATCGTCGAGGTGACTTCCGCCACCGAGGAAGACTGAGAGATGGCGGTGCGCTCATTTTGTTCCACCGATGCCGCCACTTCCGCCGTCGTCGTGGCGATCGTCTCGATCGTTTCTTGGATGGGTCGGGCGATGCCCGTCGAGAGATAGGCCGCCGCCAGCCCGGCAATCAGCAAGCCAGCCACAGAGATGATCCAAAAGAGACGGCTCACCTTCTCATGCTGCTCGTTGGCCTGTTTAGAAAGGTCTGCCGAACGGGTCAGCTTGTCGTTCATCAACTGCCGGATCAGGCTGTAGGTCTTTTCCGTCACCGGTGTCAGCTTTTGCTGATAGACCTTTTCCGCTTCAGCCAGCTTCCCGCTGTTGATCAGCGCCGCCGCCTCTCCACCATAGGCATGGAGCAAGCGATGGGGCTCCTCCAACTCCTTCAGGGCGCTCTTCATCTCCGGCGACATCTGCTGGTACTCGGCGGTGGTCATATACTCGTAGTACCAGCTGCCGAGTTTGCACTTGGTATGATCCAAAGTCCCCGTAAAGGATTTTCCTGTCAGCAGCGATTCTTTCAGATCCGTCATCCAGACCAGGTGGGCGTTTTCCAATTCCAGCATGAACTGAGCCTCTTTCTGCTGGTCCAACGCTTGGTCCTGTAAGACGATGACCTGGTAGCTGAGGTACGTATCTGCGCCAAACAGCCCAGCCAGGAATAAAAAAAGCAGGGCGAATCCTCCGATGATCTTGGCCCGCAGATTCCTATGCATCTTCATCGGCCAGATCCCTCCTCTCCACAGTTATTGTTGCATCGTGGGCGATCTGCCCATGGTCGCCGATTCATCCCGCTCAAACCTCGTCGTGAATCTCCATGTCTCCTCCGGAGAGGATTCGCGCCACATCGAGGATGGTTGCCCTCGCCTTTTCCCCGTATTGGACTTCCCCGCCGGCATACTCTTCCGGTATCCGCTGCAGCGCCAACGGCGAACGGCGGATCTTCTCCGGGCGAATCGGCGCAACATCGATCACCGATTCCACCAGAAGGGCAGCCAGCACCCCGTCAACCTCGACAACGACCAGCTTCCCCGCCTGTCGCGCATCTCCCTCCCCGGCGGCGCCCAGCAACGTCCGGAGGTCAAAGACGGTGATCAGTTGTCCTCGCAGCTTGCTGACACCGGCGACAAAGGGCGGCGTGCACGGGATGGGGATCAACGGATCGGCTGGCGCAAACTCCCGCACGAAGCGAATGTCGATCCAGAACGATTCCTGACCGATGACAACGACAGCGCCCATACGGGTCCCGCTGTCACTGTCCCTGTGTCTTCCCCGTTGCAACGCCCGCGTTCGGGTCAACAGAATCCGGCGCTCTCTCTCTGTCCAGGCGCCGGCGGCATTCTTTCCCCCGACTGCGCCCGGGTCATCGTCACCCCAGGTTGCCTCGGTAACCGCTTCCGCCAGCAGGCGGGGAAGGTCGATCAGGAAGCAGAGGCCGTCCCGGTCGGAAAAGGCCCGTTTCATATAGGAAGGAAAGCCTGCCGGTCCCTGAAAGACTGTCGGCAGGCGAAGCGTCTCGTCTGAAAAATCGCGCATCTCGCAGCAATCCTCGACGATGAGCCCAAAGATCTGTCCTTCCGCCTCCAGCACGATCAACCGGTCGTTCAGGGACAGGGGCCGACCACGCCGTCCCAGGCAAAGGGACAGATCCAGCACCGGAATCACCTGTTCACGCCAGTTGAGCAAACCGGCCACTGGCGGCGGATATTCAACCGCCTTCTGCAAATGGGGCAGGGGACTGATCTGCCGGACCGACAGGGCCGGAACGGCATAGCGCTGCCCCTGGTGCGACAAGAGCATATACGCGTCAGTCCCTCTCTCCTTTTGCCTCATTGCCTGTTCCCCATCATCGTTCATTCTCCTTTAACAGCAACCGGACATGGTTCATTTCCGTCTGAGCCGCGCCATGGTCAGGCGCCAGGAAAAGCGCCTTTTGCAAAAAATCGTGGGCGGCCTGGCAATCGCCCTGTTCGAGACGGATCAATCCAAGCAGGTAATACACCTCGGGATAGAGGGCATCGGCAGCGATTACCGTCCGGCAGCACTCTTCCGCCTTGGCAAACTCACGCCGGTCCGCAAAATCGCGGGCTCTGTCCATGCTCGCATCAAGATCGGTCAAGTCCGGCGTTCGCGCCTTTGAGGCCGGAGTCGCCGGTGGTTGAAGAGGCGGCTGGCTGGCCGCTCGCTGTTTTGGAAATCGTGGAGTCAATAATGGCTGCGGCGGCAACGACTGCGGGGCCACAGGCCTCGGTACCGCCGAGAAAGTCGATCGATACCCGGCGGGCCTAGGGCTGACCGGCTTTTGCCAGATATGGCCCTCCGGGAAAACCTTCGAATCGAAGGGGATTCCTTCCGGCCCTGTTTCCAGGGCCAACAGTTCACCATGACCGGTCAGTAAAAAACCGCCGGGATTGAGGCAACGAAAAAAAGCGGTAAGAACCCGTCGAATCGCTTCAGTTTGAAAATAGATGAAGACATTGCGGCAGATGATCAAGTCTGTCGACAGGGCAGGCGTGAACCGCTCCGGCAACAGACCATCAAGCAGGTTCAACCGGTAAAAGGAGACGACCGAACGGATGGAAGGCGCCACCTCCCAGATGGCCCCGCTGCGTCGCCGGCGTCCCGGGTCGACCATATGAAAGTAGCCGTTGCGCAGTTCCGGCCCGGTGGCGCGCAAGGCCCATTCGCTGTAACGGCCGGCGCGGGCAATGGTCAGCGCTTCTTCGTTGATGTCCGTGCCGATGATGTCGATCGTCCACCCCGGCGCGCCCCCAATCATTGTATCGACGAGTATGGCCAGGGAATAGGCCTCTTCCCCGGTGGAACAACCGGCGCTCCACAGGCGCAACGTCTTCTTTTCCGTCCCCTTCGCCAACAGCGAAGGCAGGATCCGCTCGCGGAGCAGGGCGAACTGACCGCGGTCCCGGAAGAAAAAGGTCTCCCCCACCGTGATGACGCCGATCAGTTGCCGCCACTCCTCTTGACTCACGGGTCCCTCATCCATAAGCAGCCGGCGGTAGGCGCCGTAATCGGCGATCGCCGTGGCATCCATCCGCCTTTCCAGCGCCTGCAACAGGTTGTCCCGGCGAGACTGGTCAAAGCGCCATCCCGTTCGCGCCGAAATGAACTGCTGCAGTTCATACAACCCGTCAGCCATGATGGGGTTATCCCCCCTCCCTCTCCCGGAACGCCCATAGTTTGACCGTTTGCAGCAGATTTGCAGAGGTAAAGGGTTTGGACAGGTAATCATTCATCCCGGCCGCCAAAAAGCGCTCCCGATCGCCTTTCATGGCGTTGGCGGTGACAGCGATGACCGGCAGGTTCTTCCAACGGTGATCGGCCCGAATCCGGGCCACCGTTTCGCTCCCGCTCATCTCGGGCATCTGCTCGTCCATCAACACCAAGTCGAAACTTTCCTCCGCCAGGGCCGCCAGCGCCTCCCTGCCGTTGGCCGCCTCACGGAGCGTATAGCCCCAGCGGCGAATCCAGGCGCCGATGATCGTCCGGTTAAAGACATCATCATCGACCAGGAGGATATGAACGCTTCTTGGTTCGTCCCGGCTTTCGGCAACCGCTTCCTTCTCTCCCCCAAGGGCATCTCCGCTGAACAGATCGGGCTGCTGCGCCGCAACGCCGAAGGGCAAGGTCACAAAAAAGGTGCTCCCCTGTCCCAAATCGCTTTCCACCCATACGCGCCCGCCCATATTTTCCACCAGTTGGCGCACGATCGCCAAGCCCAGGCCGCTCCCGCCAAAACGTCGCGTCGACGAGCTGTCAACCTGATAAAACTTCTCAAATACCGCTTCCAATCGATCAGGATGGATGCCGATCCCCGTATCACGGACAAAAAAGCGCAACGAATGGCCGCACTGATTCTGCTCCAGCACATCCAACCCCAGCGTGATTTCCCCGGAATCGGTAAACTTGACGGCGTTGCTCAAGAGGTTTACCAGAACCTGAGTCAGCCGGTTGGCGTCACCCATCAGGGTTTCCGGCGCTCCCTCCGGGATTTGGCACTTTAATTCGAGCGCTTTGTCACTGGCTTTGACCGAAAGCAGATCGACAGCGCTCCGCAACACAGCGCTGAGCGAAAAGGGCCGGTTCTCAACCGCCAGTTGCCCCGATTCGATCTTGGAGATATCCAGAACATCCTCCAGGAGCCGCATCAACGACTGGGCCGCTGATTTCACCATGCCCAGATACTTCAACTGTTCGGCGTTCAATTCCGTCGCCAGAGTCAGATCGACAAAACCCAAGATGGCATTCATCGGCGTGCGGATCTCATGAGACATGTTGGCCAAGAACTCCGATTTCGCCCGGTTGGCCACAATGGCCATCTCCCGGGACACCTTCAACTCCTCCTTGGCCAGCTTCAGTTCCCGGATGAGCCCTTTCAACTGGTGAACGCGCAACTCCTGACGGGTGATATCGGTGATCTGGATCAGCACATACTTCCGATCGCCGATGCAGGCCGGCTGAACCTGCATATTCTGGCGTATGTACGGCAAAAGCGACGCGTCAGCCGGGGGAATAAAATACTGGTGAAAGGCGCCCGAAAAAAAACGGTTTTGACCGTCAAAAAAAGCGCGCTCAAAAATAGGGCGAAAGACATTGTGGTTGAAACGCGGGAACAGTTCGGCCAGCTTCTTCCCTTGCACCTCGCCGGCTTTTTTTCCCGTCAACCGTTCGAGCCAGACGTTCCAAACAAGGATCCGGTACTCTTCGTCAAGAACGGCAATGCCCATGTCGGCGTTCGCCAGGGCATGGGCTTGCAACTCCATCATTTGCTCCGCGATTTGTCCGGCAACCGGATCGCCCGCCTGTCGACTCAACTCTTCAGCCATACAATTCCACCAGCAATTCATCAATTTTCCCGAGCAGTTGAACGGCTGAATCTAGACAGAGCATGACGAAAATGGCCCCTTCGATGCGGGTATCGCTGACAACGAAGGTGTTGCGAATGACCAGGGTATAATAGCCATCGCAAAGGTCGGGGCGCTGCTCGCCGTCGCAGAGATACAGGAACTCCACCTCCGGCAGGGAGTACTCGATGCGCGTCTCCAGAAGGTTCCCCAGGCTGCCTACGATCACGTTGAGCAGCACATTGCCGACTTCCTTCATCGCGTCCGTATCGGTCTCCGAAAAGCCGTTTTCACCGTTTTCCCCGCTGTACAGGGGTTCATCGTCAAGGAGGAGGTTGACGAGCAACTTTCCCTTATCTCTCGGAAAGACCAACCGCGCCACACCGTTGCAGCCGATCTCAAAGCGCAACACGGAGGACACCACATGGCCGGTCAGGTATCCCGAGAGCCGTTCTCCCGCCTCAGAACTTTCCAGTTTTTGCAAGAGATAGACTTCAGGAACTTCCAAGCGCACCTTTTGGTTCACCATCTCGGAGAGGACATTGCCCGCCTGCCCGATCGTGATATTCATAAATTCTTTGAGCGCGTCTTGTTGAAGCGGCGATAACATGGGTCATGCCCCCTTGATCAATTGGGCTACCTGTTCCGCCTTTTCGCGGGTGATCGGCTTGTGTAAAAAAGTCCACGCGCCCAATTCCCGGACTTCAGCCTCAATAAACTTCTGGATGTCGGCCGTTAACACAATCACGCGCGCCTCGGGATTCGCCTCTTTGATCTTTTTCAATACCTCTTGCCCGTTCATGCCCGGCATAAGCAGGTCAAGGAGGGTTACATCCGGTTTTTCCTCCAAATATTTGGCCAGACCGGCCACACCGTCTCCGGCGGTGACGAATTCGGCCTCAGGGAGACTGGCACGCAGAAATTTGACGATTTGCGTGCGGTAGACAATCGAATCATCGACAACCAAAATCTTCATTAAGATCCCTCCCGGGATGTAGTGAGTATATCTTTCTTTTTTTTCATCGCTTATCCTTCTAGATTGTGAAAAAAAACCGTTGTTCGATCTGTCGTTGGGAGGGAATTG
Source organism: Heliomicrobium gestii (assembly GCF_009877435.1). Classification (NCBI taxonomy): domain Bacteria; kingdom Bacillati; phylum Bacillota; class Clostridia; order Eubacteriales; family Heliobacteriaceae; genus Heliomicrobium; species Heliomicrobium gestii. The sequence goes on from NZ_WXEX01000011.1 coordinate 122,702, forward strand.
TTCCTGCTGACTTTCGTAACTACCGGGACATCCGCTGTCCGCTCCGTTGCCAATAGAGCCGGTTGTGGCAGATCTTCGTCTCCACCTTGCCTTGTTGGTGCAGATAGGTGAGATAGGCTTGAACGGAGGAACGGTAGAGGAAATAGCTGCCGACAGAGGCAACCTCTTTGCCGACACGGGGGCACAGGCGGGCCACCAGCGTTTCCACCTCGCAAGGTTCCTCCAACAGGGCGTACACATCATCAACCAACGCCATCACCTGTTGTTCGTTGATCCCGAGGACCTCCTCAAGGGCCGGTCGCTCCAGGGGAACGCCATGACAGGGGAGCACCGTAACATAGGTAGACTGGGCGATACGCGACAGGGAGGCCCGATAGAGATCGATGTCCACGTTAAATGGGATTCCATGCAGTTGCAGCACGTCCGGGCCGATAAAGGCGTCGCCCGCATAGAGGACATCGCCGCAGGCCACGCCGATTTGCCCGCCCGTATGGCCGGACAGGTCGATCAGGGTCAGTTCGGGAGCGTCCGCTCGCCCCGGCCAGGGAAAGGGGCCGGGCAGCAGGCCGGCGGCGACGGCAGAGGCAGGCGCCACAAGAAACTTGTTATTCATCTCCCGCCAGGGGGCGACACCGCCGATGAGGAAGTAGGCCATGAAGATGGGGTGCTTGACAAAGTCCCGCTCCAGATCGGGCGCATAGACGGGGCAGCCGAACTGTTCCACGATGGCGCTGTTGCCGCCGATGTGATCGGCATGGGTATGGGTGTTGATGATGGCGACAATCCGCCAGCCCGCCTCCTTCGCCAGCCGGCAGACCCGCTTCCCTGCCTGCGCTTCCAGTCCCGTGTCGACGATGACCGCCTCGCCATCACAGACGATGGCGCCGATGTTCACCCGTCCCGGCAGATACCATGTTTCAACGGCAGCCGAATGGCCCAAAGGGAGAAACTTCATTCCTTCCCACCGCCGGCAAAGGGGTGCCCGCACCGTTCACCGGAGGTGATGGCTGACCCGGGCAGCCGCTCCCTTTCTTCCGCCGGTACCGGCTCGTTATTGTATGCGCGCACAGCCCGGCGTTGCCGGAGGGCGTCTAAAACATGCATCGATAGGACCCCTTTCGTGAATTGATACCCCTATTTTTCATTATACGACAATCCGACGGGCAACCATAGCCTTCCTGGCTGGGAACTCGGCGAGGGCATTCATCGTAATTTTTCTTTTTCAGCAGGATTGTGTTCCTCTGTTGAAGAAGTAGTTGGTCACTTTCAGGACTTCAGTCCCATAGTTTCCAATGGATAGTATCCCCGAATCAGCCATAGGGGAGGTAACTCGTTTGATAGGCATCGGCCAGTTGGCCCAGTCCGGACACCTGCGCGAGTTCGTGGCCGACGATGTGATCTTTCAGGAAGGTGAACCGGGGAAGGAGATGTATATCGTCCTCACCGGTCAGGTGGAGGTGTTTATCCACTCCGTCGACGGCTTCCCTATCGCTGTCGCCACCTTGGGGCCGGGAGACTTTTTTGGCGAAATGTCGCTCTTGGAAGAACTGCCCCGCAGCGCTTCCGTTCGCGCCCTGGAAAAAGTGATCCTCCTCGAGATCAATCAGGGCAACTTTGAATCCATCTTCTCTCGCCAGCCACAGCTTGTCTTCAAAATCATGAAGGGAATGAGCGGCCGCATCCGGCAACTGAACGAAGAATTGCGCCGCCTCAAGCAAGGCCGGCGACCCCATCTGGCAACCCCTTCATCGCCCGCTCCATCACCGGCCCCGGCACCGTCGATCCCGTCGCCCTCGTCGCCATCTGGAAACGCCGTTGCTGCGGTCAAGGCGCACCCGGCCGCCAGCACGGCTGCGGGGCAGGGCGCGAAGACCGCCGTCACGACGTCCGCCACCGGCACTGGGATTGTAACTGGCACTGGCGCTGGCGCCCCCGCTGCCGGCACCGCTCCGCCGGATCCCCGCGCTGCGATTCCTGCCGCCAAGTCCGCCGCCTCTGCCGGCGCCCCACTCCCTCCAGCGCTCGCCACTTCGGGCTTGTTCCCTGAAGGCCACCGCCAATACGGCGCTTCCACCACCGTCGCCGATGAGGCTTATCTCTTCGACAAAAAAACGGCCTGCCCCATCTGCAACCACAACTTCGACATCAAGGCCATCCGTTCATCGAAGCAGAAACTAAAAAGCGTCGATGCTGATTTCCGCCAGCATTTTCACGATTTTGAACCTCTCTGGTACATGATCTGGGTCTGCCCCAACTGCTACTACGCCAACTTTAATTTTGAATACACACAGTTGTCAGAGATCGTCAAGAAGCAATTCCGAACAAAACCCGCCCGTCTCTCTTTCCCGCGTCTCCCATTCCAGTACAGCCACCCCCGGACAGTCGATCAGGTCTTTACCGCCTACTACCTAACACTCTTCTTCCTCCAGTCGGGCATGCCCGATCCATCTCGAATCGCCAAGGTGTGGCTGCGCATCTCCTGGCTCTATGACGACGTGGGCGATCAGGACATGTCTCATTTCACGGCCCTGAAGGCGCTGGAGTTTTTCCGTCAAAGCTACTACGGCACCAATCGAAGCACATCCATCGATCAGGACCAGCGCTTATCCATCCTGTTGGGCGAACTTTCCATGCGAAACGAAGATTACGAAGAAGCCTTGAAATTCTTCCGTGGCGGCATCGCCAATCGAGGCGGCAACCCCACCTTGAATCGCCAGGCCTCTGACCGCTACCAGGACGTGAAGAAGCTCCTGACCGATATAAAGGCGACTCAGGAAGAACCGGAAACGGCCGATGCTAAGGGCGGCGAACCCACAGCATAGACAACGCCATCACCCCAATATGTAAAGTAGGCCCCGCAATCCGGCTCGATTGATGGTTACGGGGCTTTTACCATCTTTTTTATGAATGTGATTTCAATTACAATCTGATCACGGGCATCCCGATGCCCATTACACGCATGGAGGAGGATTCCTGTGAATCAGCGAACATTGAAGGCCCTGCAACTGATCGACCACGATTTTGAAGACCTGGAACTCTGGTATCCGGTGCTGCGCCTGCGTGAAGCCGGTGTCACTGTCCACTTGGCCGGGGAAAAAGCCGGCGAGAAGTACATCGGCAAGTATGGCGTACCGGCCCTGTCGGACCTCTCCTTTCTTGAAGCGAACCCCGACGATTATGACGCCCTGCTCGTGCCCGGCGGGTGGGCTCCCGACAAACTCCGCCGCTTTCCGACCGTCCTCGAACTGGTCCGCCGCATGGATGGGCAGAAAAAACCGATTGGCCAGATCTGCCATGCCGGATGGGTGTTGATCTCGGCCAAGATCCTGCAAGGCAGACAGGTCACCAGCACGCCCGGCATCCGTGATGATATGGAAAATGCCGGCGCCACCTGGCTGGACGAACCAGCTGTCATCGACGGAAACCTTGTATCGAGCCGTCGCCCGCCCGATCTGCCCCAATACATGCAGGCCTTCTTGGAAGTGCTGCTGAAGAAATGACGGAAAGCCTCGCTCGCTTCGTTCGATCACCGAAGCGTCTGCGGGGCTTTTCTCATCTATGTCTACCTCTGCGTATGCCTGACACCTTTTCACTCACAATGAAATTGAATATAATTCCGGTTGCAACGCATTTCGACAAATTATGTAGCCCTATCTCTATTATCATATTGTTTAAGGTATTGCAATCGCGTGAGGGGAAGTCTGATGGTCAAAAAGAGACGGGTGAAGAGACGAATCGGTTGTATTTTTTGCGCTGGACAAAAGACATCGGAAATGCTGCCTTTCGCTTGGCTGCATAACCCGCACATCCTGTATGCGTTGCTGGATCGCGAGTTCAACTTTATCCGCGTCAATGAGGCCTACGCGCGAGCCGATGGAAAAGACGTGTCTTTCTTCCCCGGCAAAAACCATTTTGACCTGTATCCATCGGATGCAAAAAAGATATTCGAGCAAGTCGTCGCCACCAAGGAAGTTTTCATCACCTTTGCGCGCCCCTTTGTCTATGATAGGCATCCGGAACGGGGCCACACCTACTGGGATTGGACATTGACGCCGCTTCTCAACAAAAAGGGGGATGTGGAACGCCTTTTTTTGACGCTCATCGACCGGACGGAGCGCTTCCGCAGCGAAGAAATCCTCACCAGCTTTTTTTCCCTCTCGACAGATATCTTCCTCATCATCACTCGCGACGGCGCCATCCTCCGTGACAACGGGAAACTTTGCCGGTTCCTCGGTGTCGCTGATCGGCATAGCGCTTTTGAAAACTTATCATCCCTCGCCCCTTTTATCCACCCTGACGACTTGAAAAAGTCCCGGGAAATCTTTTTGCGTTCCTTCCGTGGAGAAACCATGTCAGAGGTGGAGATTTGCTTTATCTGCGCCGACGGCGTTCAACGTTGGATCTCATGGTCACTGAGCCTTCAAGTCGAGCGTGGATGCATGTACTGCGTTGGACGGAACATCACCGACAGAAAACACGTGGAAAGTGAATTGGAAAAATCAAATGAACAATTGAGCAACCTGCTGTCAAGCATCACCGATCTGTGTTTTTCTATCGATCGCGAGTGCCGGCTCACCTATTTAAACGACGAAACAGAACGGACTTTCGGAAGACCCCGGTCGGATATATTAGGCAAACGAATTGTCGACTTGATCCCCACTGCCGTCGACAGCCATTTATACCGGGAATACCACCGTGCCGTCACTGAACGAAGACCCATCAGCCTGGAGGAATACGCTCCTTTTTTTAAGCGCTGGTACGGTATCCGCCTTTACCCGACCCGCGATGGACTGCTGGTGTATGCACGGGACATTACCGAACAAAAAGAGATGTTCCTTGAGATGGCGCGCTTGGACCGCTTACACCTGATCGGACAAATGGCGAGCGGCATCGGCCACGAGATTCGCAACCCCCTGACCACGGTGCGCGGGTTTCTGCAGCTCCTTGAAACAAAACACCCCGACAGCAAAGCCCACTATGACCTGATGATTTCTGAACTCGACCGGGCCAACACCATCATCACCGAGTTTTTATCCCTTTCCAAAACGAAACCGGAAAACCTGGGACCCCAAAATTTAAACCGGATCATCGACGCCATCTTCCCCATGATCCAGGCCCATGCCTTCCGCAATGACAAAGAGGTCATCCTCGATCTGACGCCCTTGCCAGACGCGCTCATCGATGAAAAAGAGATCCGCCAGGTGCTGCTCAACCTGGTTCAAAACGCCCTCGACGCAACCGCCGCTGGGGGCAAGGTGATCGTCCGAACGCTGCTTCGCGAACCCCACTATGTCACCTTCGCCGTTACGGACAGCGGACCGGGGATTCACCCGGACACGGTGGGGCGGCTGGGAACCCCCTTTTTTACGACCAAAGCCGAGGGCACGGGGCTGGGCCTTGCCGTTTCGTACAACATCATCAACCGGCATGGCGGAAAGATCGAGTTGGATACAGGGTCCCGCGGGACAACCTTCTATGTGCATCTTCCTTGTCAGTAATCTACTGGACAGGCCGTTCCCGTCATCCCTTTGAGGCCTGGAAGAGAGCCCTTCTCTATAGAGGCCGACTGTAACGTCATCAATAATAACAATACTGATATTTATGCGACGATTTTCGACAAAATAACCCCTATCTCTGCATTATCATTACTGTAAAGAACAAGATCAAGAGACGAGGAGAATCGGATGGTCAAAAAAAGACGGATCAAACATCGACTTCCCAGCCCCCTTCGCCAAGGGCAAATCGATGCCTTTGAGATGAGCACCAATTTCTTTTCCCTTTCCACAGATATGTTCCTGATCGTCAATCGCGATGGTTCAATCATCGGAGACAACGGAAAACTGCGCCTTTACCTTGGGGTTCCAGAAGATACGGTTTCTCTCAATACCACTGCATCGCTCATCCCCTTCATTCACCCCAATTACCGTGAAAAAGCCATCCAATCTTTTTGTCATGCTTTTCAAGAAGGGGCGAAGCAAAACATGGAGGTGCGCTATACCTGCGCCGACGGCGCCGACCGTTGGATCTCCTGGTCGCTGAGCCCTCAACTCGACCGGGGATTCATGTACTGCGTCGGAAGGGATATCACGGAAAAAAAGCGCATGGAAAGGGAATTGGAAAAATCGAACGAGAACCTCTCCAACTTACTGGGGAGCATCACCGATGTCTGTTTCGCCATCGACTCAGAGTGCCGGTTCACCTATTTGAATGATGAGGCGGAAAAAGCCTTCGGTCACCGTCGCGCGGAACTGTTGGGGAAAAATATATGGTCCTTGTATCCGCATATCCAAGACACTATTTTTCACCGGGAATATGGGCGCGCCATCGCCGAACGAAGGCAAGTCAGTTTCGAGGCCTACTCTCCATTTTTCGAACGCTGGTCCGGCATCCGGGTCTACCCGACGCGAGACGGCGTGCTCATATACTCCCGCGATATCTCGGAGCAGAAGAAGCTGCTCAACGAAATAGACCGCCTCGAGCGCCTGAACCTGATCGGCCAGATGGCTGGCGGCATCGGTCATGAGATCCGCAACCCGATGACGACGGTGCGCGGATTCCTCCAAGTACTCAGCACGAAACATCGGGAAAGCGAGGTTCATTTTGATCTGATGATCGAGGAACTTGACCGGGCGAATGGGATCATCACTGATTTTTTATCGCTGTCAAAAACCAAACCCGCCAACCGCCAACCTCATAATCTCAATCGATTGCTCGAAAACATCGTTCCCTCCATTCAGGCCAACGCCTATGAAAGCAAGAAAGAAGTTCTGTTGGAGCTGAATCCCCTGCCCGATGTGCTCATCGACAAAAAGGAAATCTGCCGGGTGCTCCTCAACCTTATGCAAAATGCCCTTGATGTGACGACCGCCGGCGGTACTATCCACGTCCGAACCGACCACCGGGAACCCCGGCATGTCACCGTCTCTATCAGGGACAACGGACCCGGCATCGCTCCGGAAAACATCGGCCGGATCGGAACCCCCTTTTTTACCACCAAAGCCGACGGCACTGGTCTCGGTCTGGCCCTATCCTACAACACCATCAACCGGCACGGCGGAAAAATCGAGTTTGATACCTGTGCCCAGGGGACGACCTTTTATGTGCATCTTCCCCTCGCCTGACCATCGCTCCCTCCCCCTTACCGGCAATGGAAGAGCATTACGGCAGGGCAAAAACCCGGAAAACGTCTTAATGACGTAGATTCCGGGTTTTTTGCTTTTTTTATCACGTCAGCGAAGGCATGCCCGCAATATTGGCATGCCTTCCCGTTTGTTTTATTGCCCTGTTAAATTCCCATTAATTTTCAATATATATAACAAAATGACATGAATTCGAAAAAGCATGAGTTAATTAGTTGTAATTAGCTAATTATTTGGTAAAATATCTAAGAGAAATCGTTTGTTACAGTGAAATAATTCTGTGTTGTTGTAATTTATGTTATTACTTTATTTTCCTATAAAGGGAATTATTATAAAATATGATAGTTTTTTGGATACTAAAAAGGAAATGGGGAGATTTCGTTGCTCGCTATCGACAGACATAAACGACTCATCATCAAGACACTATTTAGCCTGCTTTTCACCTTGCTGCTCTTTCAAACCTATCCGACCATGTCTCAAGCGGATGACCACTACGATGGACCTTACACCTATACCGTTTCAACCGATAACAAGGCGACCATCACTCGCTATGCAGGTTCAGGCGGCGCCATTGCCATCCCCGATAAATTTGTAGACAGTACGAATGAATATCCCGTGGTGGCCATCGGCTCTCAGGCCTTTATTAACAAATCGTCTATAACGACTTTGAGCATCCCTGAGGGAGTGACCGCCATCGGTGATTTAGCCTTTTACGGCTGTGGCGCATTGACGAGCGTCACCCTGCCGGGCACCTTGACGAGCATCGGTAGCTATGCCTTTGCTTACGATTATCAATTAGCAAACGTGACGATCCCCGCGAACGTGGAGTCGATTGGCGAATCCGCCTTTGGCTGTTGCTTTGCCCTTACCGCATTCAATGTGGACAGCGCAAACGGGGCCTTTGCGACAGATGACGGAGTTCTCTATGATCATTCGAAGACACGCCTAATCGCTTACCCTTGTGGGAAAACCGGTTCATCTTTTGCTGTGCCTGACGGCGTGACCAGCATTGAGGGCGGCGCCTTTTTGGGCAACCGACATCTCTCGACGTGGGCGTTCCCTGGCTCCCTAAGGACGATCGGCGATTCCGCTTTTGTAAACTGCTTCAATCTCGCGACGATCAGCCTTCCCAACAGTGTGACCACCATTGGCGAAATGCTCTTTGAAAACTGCTCCAACTTAACGAGTGTGACCCTTCCCAACCGCATTACCTCCATCGGCGTTCATGCCTTTAACAACTGCCCTCTTCTCACGAATGTGGACATCCCCGACAGTGTGACCCGCATTGGTTGGGGCGCATTCTATAAATGCAGTCGATTAACCAGCATCACCATTCCCAACGGTGTAACGGTGATTGACGATTCGACTTTTTTCGGTTGCACCAATCTCAAGAATGTAACCCTTCCCGATAACGTAACCACCATTGGGAAGGATGCATTTAAAAATTGCAGCCGTCTACCGAGCGTGACCCTCCCCAGCCGCCTGTCTTCCATCGGCAGCAATGCCTTTGCCGGTTGCACCGCGCTGAGCACTGTCAAGTTCACCGGGAATGCGCCGTCCACCGGCGCCGGCGCTTTCGCCAATTGCAATGCCGATTTTAAGGTTTACTATCCAAGCGACGCCAGCGGTTATTCCAGTTATGGCTATACCACTGTCCCCTGTTACCGCGTCTACTATGACGGCAACGCAAATTCCGGCGGTTCCGCGCCGGCAGACAGCCATATCTATCAGCCTGGAGAGCAACCCACCGTGCTGGGCAATACAGGAGTTCTTGTGAAGCGAGGCTACACCTTTGACGGCTGGAACACCCAGGCCGATGGACGGGGCGACCATTATGGGGCTGGCGATACACTGACCGTAAGCAGCGCCAATCTGCGGCTCTTTGCGCAATGGACAGGCCATGCGCCCACGGACATCCATTTAACCAGCGACAGCATCAATGAAAATCAACCACCGAACGCCATGGTCGGCGCTTTTTCAGCTGATGACACCGACGAGTCGGACAGCGATTCCGCAGTAACCTTTACTTATGAGCTTGTCAGCGGTTACGGCGATAATCACTGTTTCTCCGTTGACACCAATCTCCTGAAAACCGTCGCCCCATTTGATTACGAGACGAAGAACAGCTATGACATCCGCGTCCGGGCGACCGATCTTGCCAATCTCTCCTCGGAAAAATCCTTTACCGTCACCGTCAACAACGTTGTCGAGCCGAACGAAGTGAGCGGTCAGGTCAAGAGCGGCTTCGAAGACACCCCGCTGCCCTTTACCGTCACCGACTTTGTCTATGGAAATGCCGATATCCATCTGCTTGACCATATTCAATTGGTTTCCCTGCCTGCCCATGGCGTCCTCAGCCTGAACGATTCCGCAGTAACCGTTGCCGACAGGGTCTACAAAAGCGACTTGAATCACCTCGTTTTCACCCCCGACCATGACTGGTACGGGCTCACCAGCCTGTCCTGGCAAGGGAGCGACGGCAGCGACACGACCGGCCCGTTCCTCCTTTCCCTCGTCATCGCACCGGTAAACGACGCCCCGGTGGCCGCCGACGGAACGGTTACGACCACGTCCGGGACGGCGGCTTCAGGGATGCTGGCGGCGACGGACGTCGACGGCGACCCGCTGACCTATCCTATCGTCGCTCAGGGTAGCAAGGGAACGGTCCACATAACCGGCGGGGCCGTTAACGCTTACACCTATACGGCCAATCCCGGCGCAACCGGAACGGACGCCTTCACCTTCCAAGCGAGCGACGGTCAGGCAGATTCCAACATTGCCACTGTCCATGTAACGATCCTTCCTTCGACAAACGCCGATTTGTCCAGCTTGTCCCTCAGCGCCGGCACGCTCTCCCCCGCCTTTGCCGCCAACATAACGAATTACTCCACCGGCGTCGACTACGGGGTGACCCAACTCACCGTCAGCGCGACCCCGTCCGATCCCTGCGCATCCGTCAGCGGGTTCACGGTGAGCAATGCCGTATACAGTCAAGAGGTGACCTTGAACATCGGCAACAATGTGCTCCCCATCGTTGTCACCGCCCAGGATGGCATCAGCCAAAAAACATACACGTTGACGCTGACTCGTTCTCCAAAAAGCGGTGGCGGCGGCGGTCACTCAAGTTCACCATCCCCTACGGCAGCATCTGAATCATCAAAGACAGTAAGCAGTCACGCTTCCGCCACCGTCAGCTACGGTGATCTGGCCGGCGTCGAAATCCCTGCGGGCGCAGTCGCGGAAACAGTCCAAATCCGCATTATCCAGGTAGATGCTCCCTCTCTTATTCCTGCAGACAACAATCTGGTCAGTGCGATCTTCGAATTTTTAAAAGACACAGAAGGAAAATTCGAGAAACCGGTGATCATCACGTTGAAGTTTGATCCCTCGGCGATCGGCAAGGAACAGACTCCCGCCATCTGCTATTACGATGAAAAAGAAAAAACATGGGTTGCCGTGGGCGGCACCGTCGATGGCGATCGCATTTCCGTCGCAGTGGATCACTTCACCAAGTTTGCTGTTCTTGCCACCACCGTGAAACCGGCCCCGGCAGTTGAATCACCGGGTGGGGCGATCGCAGACATCGCAAACCACTGGGCCAAGGAAAGCATTGAAGCGTTGCTGGCGAAGAAGGCGATTTCCGGTTACCCCGACGGCGACTTCCGTCCCGACAACCGGATCACGCGGGCCGAGTTTGCCGCCATCATCGTCAAGGCCTTTCACCTCCAACAAAAGAGCGGCAAAAGCTTCAACGATACGGCAGACCACTGGGCCAATCCCTTTGTGACCACAGCAAACGCCGATGGCATCCTCAACGGTTATGACAACGACTGCTTCGGGCCCGATGAACCCATCACGCGAGAGCAAATGGCGGTGATGGTCGTAAAAGCGGCGAAACTGCAGGCGGCGACAGATCCGGCGAGGTTCGCCGATGACGGCAAGATCTCGTCCTGGGCAAAGAACTCGATCAACACCGCCGTCAAAAACAACCTGATCTCCGGCTATCCCGACGGCGCCTTCCAGCCCCAGGGGAACGCGACACGGGCGGAAGCGGCCGCGCTCATCGTCAAAGCGCTCCAGATCGCAAAATCCTGATGAGTTGACGCGATCGACAGGAGGGGATCCCCTTTCCCCCTGTCCCTCTTCTATCCCTATCCCTGCCCCTGTCCTGTTCTGTCCCTGGACCGGCGAACACAACAGCAACAACAGAGAAAGCCAATGTCCCCCTGTTGCCAGGGCGGGCATTGGCTTTCTCTTTCAGGAAACACGCAGAAGACGCACCTTACGAAGCAAGGGATCGAACACAATTTCTCCCCTCTGACTTCGCCCGGTACAAGGCTTCATCGGCATATTTGAGAAAATAATCAAGGCTTTCAACGGTGACACAATCGACGCCGGTCACGCCCAAACTTGCCGTGACCGTAATCTCTTTGCCTTCATAAACCGTTTCCGCTTCCGCAATATTGTCCAATATCCGGTTTGAAATCATGCGGCATTCGTCCAGCGATGTCTCTGGAAGAAGAATGACGAACTCCTCTCCGCCATAGCGACCCAAGATATCGGTCAAACGAAGCGAGGAGCGACAAATGGACGCAACCGCTTGCAAAACGGCGTCACCGGCCTGATGCCCATAATTGTCATTGATTTGCTTAAAGTAATCGAGATCGAGAATAATCAACGAAAGAGGACGGCGATACCGCTTGGATTTTTCCAACTCCAAGGAACCAAGTTCAACAAAATATCGCCTGTTGAAGACCCCAGTTAAGGCATCTTTTGACGCCAGATAATTCAATTCTTCCACCAGGTCCATATACTTTGTAACATCCGTTAAAGAGACCACATAACCGATCTCATGGTTCTTATCCACTATTTTTACCGTATTTACTTTATAATGCCCTTTCGGTTTCATGACGAATTGGGATTCCTGGTTGTGGACGATAGAATCAACGAGCCCCTCATACTCATTGAGCGCCCTCCGCACATCTTTCCCTATCGCCGTTTCATTCAAATCGGCAAAAATCAACGTGGCCGCGGGATTATAATCGATGATGCAGTAATTTAAATCAAGAACAATGAGCCCGTTGGCGGTAGAGTCAAAGACTTTGTCTCTGGCCAGAGGCTTGATATTTAAAAACTGATACCGGAAGAAGGACATAAAAAAAATAATCAGCGAAGACGTGATCGCAAAAGGGCCATAATCGATCGTCAGCGGCGATAGGTTCAATAGGTTCAACAGGAGCGAAATCCAGGGGAGTAGGGAAGCGATGAGCAAAAACAAAGTCTGCCGGCGAATGGATCCGTTTGACTTGCGATACATAAGCAAAAAAAGATAGTTCGCAACGACAAAGCAGCTAGTCGCAAAGATGAACTGCACCCAATACCAGGGGCCCTTTTGTATGAACAAAACAGGGAAGTAATTGTTGAAGGCTATTTGGACATTTGAATAATAGAGATGGTTGACGCTACTTGTAAACCGAAAAAACATGGTTAGGCACGGGATGAACAATGTGCCCATTCTTGATAGGACATCTAATTTTTTACCATTGTACTCGAAAGCAAACAGAATCCAAAAGGCCGGCAAAAAGGGGATTCCTATATACTGAACAAGGTTCCAAAAAAGCATCCGGTCCAATGAGTCGCTGTAGAATTCCATGGCATAGCCAAGGGAGTAAAAGGAGATGCACAAGCTCAAATAGGAAAAATACTTTTTGATGTTATCCTTTTTCTCATAGGTGTAGATGGAGGACAAAACAGCAAATACCGCAGAGGTCAGTAGAATCCCGCATAACATCATTCGTAAAAAGTGCATATTTAGTGCTCCTGATGATGAGGTGATGTAGCAAGTTAAATTCCAGAAAGTATCTTGCCATTATTTTGATAAAACCCTTGAAAAGTTTTTACATACGTTTATTATCCAGTCTGCTGAGTCTTAAATCAAGTTAATCTTGGCATTGTTCGCTTCTTCGCCGCCTCGGCAAACCGTAGGCATGGGTACACATCGATCGAGTAAACAAACGGCAGCGCAAGCCGCCACAGTCGATTCCTGTGGGGAAAAGATAACATTGGCCTTGGCCGATTGAAGGAAATGATCCCTTTGCCTCGAATCAAAGACGAAAGAAGCCTATTATTGGAGGGATTGTCATGGCAAACAATCAAAACTTAGCCGATGCGCGAGAAGTCATGGTGGCCGGTTTTTTAATATTAGCTGGCTTCAATGTGAGCAAGCCCCTGTCCGGCGCATCCAAGTACGTTTTTATCGTTGAGAAAAAGGGCGTCTGCATCAAAGCCCAGGTTAAGAACCTGAAACGTGACCCTGAATACAAAAAATCGCCATCACCGGTTTACAATATTGACGCCTCATGCACAGACATCGAGACAGGAAAACAGATCCCCTACAAACCCACAGAGGTTGATGTCATCATCGGTTACAATATCGAGGAGCGCTGTTTTGCGGCCGTACCGCTCGCCGACTTTGACGGCAAAACATCTGCGGTGGTACACGCGAAAGATGGTTTACGGGCGAATTACTTTCACTCCTGGTCGGCCTTAGACGATATGGTTACCCAAGCACTCGGTGAAAAATGATCGCCCATCTGTCACCCGCTCATGGGCCGTTCCCCCAAAATAGCCGCTCTTGGTATCCCGTACCGCAACCTGCCACTCCCGCAATGGAACATGCAAAGAAAACGCAAGCTGACATCGTTATAAACGGTGCGGCTTGCGTTTTTTAATAGGCCAAAGGAAGTATGCAAGGGAAATGGTTATTCTCAATCGGATTTTTGGTTCGAAGGATACCCCGGAGATTTTATGGTTCCCTTCCGCCAACGCAGGGGGACCTTCACGATATACTCCAGAAACACAAAGGCAAAGAGCATCGTAAAGAGAACAACGATGACAAACTTCAGCAATACAGGCAACCCGGTCGGTCTCAACAGGTACACCGTGGGGAGCAGGATGAGGTTGTGGATGTAATAAATCCCGTATGAATTTTCCCCGAATCGCCGCCACCAGTACCCGCCCTGATTGACATATCTCTGGAAGAGGGCGAGCAAGGCGAAAAATGTGGTCATGGAGAAGGCATTTTGAAGGAGGCCCCATCCGAGTTTGACGATCAGTTCCGTGGGCGCCGGGTGGGCGATGCGATAGGCGAGATAGGCGATGGCTGTGATCACAGCGGCCAAGCTCCAGCCAAGCGGTCTGGGTCGATATCCGAACGCGGTAAACCAGCCGCAACGCCAACTGTATATCCCCAGCGCAAAATAAGCGGCATAAATGCCGATCCGGGCCGGTTGAATGACAAAGAGATAACTGATGTGCTCCCAGGCATCGGCGGAGTAAAAGAGATTGCCGGCGAGAAAAGCGCCGGTCGTTATGATGAGAAAAGCCGGAAACAACCATCGGGACGGCTGCGTGGCCCTTGCCTCTTTTTGAAATACCCGAGGGATCAACCCGTTGACCAGCGTAAATGCCAGGAAGAAAAGGGTGAGGACACCGAGAAACCAGTAATGGGCTTGTTGAAAGTATGGCCCCCAAAAATCACCGAACCAAAATCCGATGTAATTCGGCGGCGTATCCGTTCGACTGAAGATGATCATGTAGGCGATCAGCGGCGCCAAGCATAACGATCCCAGCACCCAAGGAAGAAGGATTCGCCATCCTTTATCGATCCAGAAGGCGCCCGTTCCCTTCTTCCTCAATGTGGGCGTCGCAAAATATCCGGCGGCGAAAAACATGGTGGGCATGATGAAAATATCAATCAGCAGCACATTGATGTCAAAGACAAAACTGCGCTGTGGATCGACGACATACCACCATTGCGGCGCATAGACCATATAGCACAGGGACGCATGCAGCACGATGACGAGGAAAATGGTGAATACACGCAGGTTGTCGATGAAGTACAAACGCTCCGATGAGTTCTGCAAGGTCGATCACTCTCTTTCCCTATGTTGCTGGAATGATGGGTAGGGTGTTGTCGACGGTTGCCCCTTCGCATTCATTCCGAATGTGTTAATTCGCACAATCCCAATATAGTGTTCGAGAGAGTTTCTCGTCAAGAGCATTACTGGTACTTTCTCTTTTACTTTTTCAAAACAAAGATCGCCTCCCTACGCGGCCTCACCCTCTGTGATTCGGGGGAGCGCCGCATAACGAGGCGATCTTTGATGCCGTCTGACCGGTGTGTCATTTTCTTGATCCAAGTAAGCCCTTTGAGAACACTAATAAGGAGACGTTAACGTCGCCAGCAATACTGCGGCTTTGGGGAAATCACCGCTTTTAAGCAAACGATAGACTTCGCTGAGGTTTGGGAAATTCGAAAAAAAATCCTCATTTCTCGGAATGCGTTCGATTTCCTTCATTGATGGCATCGCATCAATTTCGCAGGTCTGCCATGCCGTCTGCAACGCGTTGATGATTACATTTGAATTTTGGAATTCCGGTTTCGCTGGATCCGGAAGCAAGTTGATAACCCCTTGAATCAGCTCTTTGTAGATTGTGCTGCCAGCCCCCGCAAGAGATTCATTCAACTTGAGCAAAGCCACTTGCCCCGCATCGGCCGGATTGGGAAGACTTTTTATTTGTTCAATGATGTTCTCAATTCGTATTCTCAATGTGTTGAGCCGTTGATTTTCTTCTGCCGACCCCGCCCATAAATTCCCTGGGGAGCTATTCAGCTTTGTTAATATCAACATGGATTGTTCGATGATGAATTTATCCGCGTCTGTCTGTGCCGATAGGGGTGTTCCCGTACCATTGGCGATTTTTTTCAATTCATTCACCACACCCGAAAAATCACCATTTGTCACCGCAGAGACGAGCCCATTTAGGTAGCTTTCGAAGGCGTCTCGTATCATGTGATAGGGGATGATGTGTCGGATATTTTCCTGGCCTTTGATGGTTTTTATCGCTTTCATGATGTATTCCGACCATGCCGGTCTCCCTGTGAAACCCCATCCCAAATCGGAACTGTTTGGTTCTACGCCGAGACCGCCCTTGCCTTTCACACTGAAAGAAGAGGTAGGGATAAACTCTCTAATTTCCTCCACGCCAAAACCGTGCCTGCCTGTCGTTGACCCGTGAATGACCAGGTAGTAACTTTTGTCGGGATCTGCAAAAGCATCTCGCAAATCCTTTTCCAAAACCATGTTTTTGCCATCTCTAATAATATCTTCAAGCCTGCTCTGTTGCATCGGTTCTTTTGCTCTTTCATATTCATAGAGGATGCCTTGCGCCACATCGCCTCTCCCGAGACTGTTTTTCGCTGGGATGTCCCTGGTTTGACCTCCTTCATGCATGGCCTTGGCCCCCATGACATCGGCCTCATTCTCCAAGGCCTCATTATCATTCACAGGCACATCCTTCATCTGCCGAGTCGGCTGGACCCGTCCTTGCGCCTGCTGGGCCACATGCCACGCCTCATGGGGCAGATGCTTCTCTTGCCCCGGACCCAGATGGATCTCCGTTCCCTGCGCATAGGCCAAGGCCCCCAACTGTGCCGGTTTGTCCGAATCATAATGGACCCTTACATCGTCCATGCTGATCCCGCTTAAGGATTCCACACCTGCCTTCAGTGGATCAGGCAAGCCCGTATGGTTAGGTATCGCTTCCCCTTCTTTTTTCTGTGTCACTTCACCGAACTTCCCTTGCGCCGTTTCCTCTTGCTCCTCCGGAGAATCCTGGACGGCTTGAACCGGCCTTTGGGTCAACAATTGATAAACGGCCCTGTTTCCGATCGTCCTCTGCAGTTGAAGGATTTGTTGTTGTGTTACCTGATATGGTGTCACCTGATTTGGCGTCACTGGCGCCAACTGCGATATCCCGTTCAAGTGCTCCTGCTGCGTCTGGGCAACCTGTTTACTCGCTTGACCTGATTTACTCGATTTTCCGCTCGATGTCGCTTCGGTGCTTTTTTTAGAGCGCTCAAATTCAGACACAGGTATCCCTCCTTGCCTGATCGACGTTGGAAGTTTTATTTCAACGATTTGTCGTAACTATCACATTTTATGCTAATAATACCAACGATAATTGCTTTTTGTCAATGAATAGACATCCAGGTTTTTTCAATTTATGAACGACAACACCGTATGCGTTTTTGGTTAGCATACGGTGTTGTTAAAAAAG